>CAIXNB010000088.1 GCA_903920695.1 uncultured beta proteobacterium | reverse complement strand
TCTCGCAACACTTGTAATCCGGGTTGCGCCAGCTTGCTGTCCTTCTCGGATCGCAACAAAACCATGTATCCGTCACTGCGCTCGTATTCGAGAGACAGATCGCTCGTAATGTGGTGCAGACGTTCGCGGCTGTAGAAGGCTAGCCGTTGCAACTGGGCCCGATGGGCCAGGTAGGTGTCCAGATTGCAGGCGCGCAACCACTTCCACATCCAGACCAGGTCGCGCGCTGATAGCGGCAAACCCACCTTGACTGGCGCGTAGTGGCTGAACAGGTGGCCCAGCACCTTGCTTGGCATCCCGGGGGCGGCCCAGGGCGTCACATAACCCGGCGCTACGAGGCCCGCATTGGCAAAACTGGCTTCCTCGGCGGCGGCGGCGCAGCGCTCAAGCACGGTGACGTCGTGGCCGTCGAAGGCCAGTTCGTAGGCCGTGGTGACACCGATGATGCCGGCGCCGATAACTGCAATCTTCATGAATCCCCTGAGTGGTTAACAAGTCTGCCACACAGACTCACGTGATGAGTGTGCCTGCTTCTGATGGACGAAGGAAATCGGTTTGCTGGAATGCCCCTGACATTTGCGCAAACTATTGTCCTTGCAGCAGCTTCTCGATCTGCAAGGCAATGTTGAGCACCGGATCGTCGTGCATGGCACCCGCCCAGACCATCATACCAACGGGCAATTCGCCGGACGCATGGCAGGGGATCGAAATGGCGCAGCCATCAAGCATGTTGACGACGCTGGTATTGCGCAGCAGTTGGGCATTGAGACGAAAGAAGGCTGCGTCGCGCTCGGCGCCGGGCGCAACGTCCGCGATGGGCGCTGCGGTGACTGGCGTTGTGGGTGACAGGACGGCGTCAAAACCCTGCATCGCCATGTCCATGCTGCTGATCCAGCGCCGCCGCGCGTCCAGCATGTCGATGTAATCACAGGCGCTCATGGCGCCGCCGCGCTCGATGCGGGTGGCAACGCGCGGGTCGTACTGCTGGGCTTTGGTTTTCAGCAAATTCCGATGCCAGGCGTAGCTCTCGGCGGCAGCGATGCTGCCGGCCACCTGAATTTGCTGCAGTTGATTGAGTTCGGTCAGTGGCAAGTCAACCATCTGCACACCGGTCCTGCGCAGGGTGGCGAGTGTGCGCTGCCAGGCACGCGCCACGGTGCTGTCGAGTCCGTCCAGCATGAGGGTGCCGGCAACCGCCAGGCGATAGGCTGAGAGCGGCGCTGCGCTGCGCGTTACCCGTCGTTGCGCCAGGATCTCGTGTGCCAGGATCGCGTCCGGCACGGAGCGGGTGAGGGCGCAGACGGTATCCAGGGTGGTGGACAGGGGCAGAGCGCCCTCTGTCGGCACCAGTCTGGCGGTGTTCTTGAAGCCGACAACGCCGTTGAGCGCCGCCGGGATACGGATCGAGCCACCCGTGTCCGATCCCAGACCGATGAAGGCGGCGCCGCTGGCGACCGATACCGCTGCGCCCGACGAAGAACCACCCGGGATGCGGGCGACGTCGGTTGAGCATGTGCTGGCCGGTGTTCCAAAATGCGGATTGACACCGACGCCGGAGAAGGCAAATTCGACCATGTTGGTGCGCCCGATGAAGGCGGCGCCGGCGCGACGCAGTCGCGCCACGGCCGGGCAGTCCTGCTGCGCTGGCGCAGCATCTTCGAGCGCGCTGGAGCCTGCGCTTGTTATCTGTCCGGCAACGTCAAACAAGTCCTTGATCGAGACAGCAAGACCCGCCAGCGGTGTTTCCAGGATTTGCGCTTGGTTCGCGACGGCACGCGCCTGTGCGAAAGTGGGCTTCAGAAAGACGTGCTTGCAAGTTACGGATTGGGCAATGTCGATGGCGCGCTCGATTTCGGTCGCGGGCTGGGTCTTGCCGCCGCGCAGCCGGCACAGAGTCGTTTGAAGGTCTGGAAACATTAAGTACGGTGGGCCTGTGCTATAGTCTTTGGGTTTTGCTGAGTGGCCGAATGGCTGTTTGGTGAAACAAATCCGCAAACCAGTTCAATCAAGGTGTTGCGATTGTCACGCGGAAGTTCCTGTGGCATTTGCAAAAACGAACTGGATTTTAGACCTAACCTTTGGAGTTAACCATGTCAGTTACCATGCGCGAAATGCTGGAAGCTGGTGTCCATTTTGGCCACCAAACCCGCTTCTGGAATCCTAAAATGGCCCCGTTCATTTTTGGCCATCGCAACAAAATTCACATTATCAACCTGGAGAAATCGCTGCCGATGTTCCAGGAGGCTGCCAAGTTCGTGCGTCAGATTTCAGCCAAGCGTGGCACCGTGCTTATGGTCGGTACCAAGCGCCAAGCGCGCGAAACGGTGGCCGAAGAAGCACGTCGTGCCGGCGTTCCATATGTTGACCAGCGCTGGCTTGGCGGTATGTTGACCAACTTCAAGACCGTCAAGACATCCATTAAGCGCCTCAAGGACATGAAGATTCAGCAGGAAGCTGGACTGGACAGCCTGAGCAAGAAGGAACAGCTGATGTTCGCCCGCGAACTCGCTAAACTGGAACGTGATATCGGCGGCATCCAAGACATGTCGGTTCTGCCGGACGCAATTTTCGTGATTGACGTCGGTTTCCACAAGATCGCGATCGCTGAAGCCAAGAAACTTGGCATCCCCTTGATTGCGGTGGTCGATACCAATCACTCGCCTGAAGGCATTGACTATGTCATCCCCGGCAACGACGACTCATCCAAGGCTGTGGTTTTGTACGCGCGCGGCATTGCCGATGCGATCATCGAAGGCCGCACCAACATGGTTGACGATGTCGTCAAGGCGATGGTGGCTGAGAGTGGTGACGAATTTGTCGAAGTGGACGAGGCATCCGCCTGAGTTGTCCGCAACCCCAAGAAAGGGGGCTTTCGTGCCCCTTTTTTTTAGTCTGTTTTTCAATTAACTGAACTGAGTACGGAGAATCAAGATGGCTGCAATTACTGCGAGCATGGTTGCTGAACTGCGTGGCAAGACCGACGCCCCGATGATGGAGTGCAAGCGTGCACTGACCGAGGCCGAAGGCAATATGGAAAAAGCCGAAGAACTGCTGCGCGTCAAGCTCGGCAGCAAGGCAGGCAAGGCTTCAGGCCGCATCACCGCCGAGGGCGTGATCACCATCTCCATGGCTGACGGCGTTGGCGCCATGCTGGAAGTGAACTGCGAAACCGATTTCGTCACCAAAAACGACAGTTTTCTGGCGCTGGCCAATGCCGCTGTGCAACTGGTCGCCAAGAACAACCCGGCCGATGTGGCCGCGCTGGGCGCTCTGCCCTACGCGCAGGACGGTTTCGGCCCGACGCTGGAAGACGTGCGCAAAGGCCTGATCGGTAAGATTGGCGAGAACATGAGCTTTCGCCGTTTCAAGCGCTTCGCTGACGGCAGCAAGCTGGCGTCCTATCTGCATGGCACGCGCATCGGCGTCGTGGTCGAGTTCGAAGGCGATATGGTCGCAGCCAAGGATGTGGCCATGCACGTTGCCGCGATGAAACCGGTTGCCTTGTCGAGCGCCGATGTGCCGGCCGAGTTGGTGGCGCGCGAGCGTTCCGTCGCGGCAGCCAAGGCGGCTGAAGATGCAGCCACGGCAACCGCAGCCGGCAAGCCGGTGCAGTCAGCCGAGATCGTTGCCAAGCGCATCGAAGGCGGCGTGCAAAAATACCTCAAGGAAGTGTCGCTGTTCAACCAGTCGTTTGTGAAGAACGACAAGCTTACCGTTGAGCAGATGCTCAAGGCGGCTGGTACGACGGTCAAGGGCTTCACGCTCTACGTGGTTGGCGAAGGCATCGCGAAAAAAGTCGATGATTTTGCGGCCGAGGTGGCAGCACAGGTTGCGGCCGCCAAGCAGGCACAGTAATAATCGGCTTCATGCCGTCAGTGAGGGCTCGCCGGAGCAGCATGCACAGATCGCAACGATCCGGTTGAGCCTCGATTTTCGGGTCCATATCAATCATATTCAAGGAGTTCATCATGTCCATCGCCCAACCAGCCTATAAGCGCATATTGCTCAAGCTGTCGGGTGAGGCCTTGATGGGCGACGACCAGTACGGCATCAATCGGGGCACGATTGTGCGGATGGTTGAAGAAGTGGCCGAAATTACCCGCCTTGGGGTGCAGGTTGCTGTGGTGATCGGCGGCGGCAATATCTTCCGTGGCGTGGCCGGTGGTTCAGTGGGTATGGACCGTGCCACTGCGGATTACATGGGCATGCTGGCCACGGTCATGAATGCCTTGGCATTGGGCGACACCATGAACAAAGCCGGCTTGACAGCGCGTGTCATGTCGGCGATTGCGATCGAGCAGGTGGTCGAGCCCTACGTCAGGCCGAAGGCTTTGCAATACCTCGAAGAAGGCAAACTTGTCATTTTCGCCGCGGGCACCGGCAATCCGTTCTTCACCACGGATACGGCGGCCGCTCTGCGTGGCGCCGAAATTGGCGCTGAAATCGTGCTCAAGGCGACCAAGGTTGACGGCGTTTATACGGCGGACCCCAAAAAAGACCCTCTTGCCACCCGCTACACGCGGATTTCATTCGATGAGGCGATGTCGAAGAATCTGGGCATCATGGATGCGACGGCTTTCGCCCTGTGCCGCGACCAGAAGTTGCCGATCAAGGTGTTTTCCATTTTCAAACACGGCGCGCTCAAGCGTGTCGTGATGGGGGAAGACGAAGGCACTTTGGTTTATGCCTGACCGTGGCAAAATTGCAGCCCTTGTGCATTGCCATTCGAACCGCTGAAAGAGGATAAAGATATGCCGATTCCTGATATCAAGAACACGGTAGAGACCAAGATGGATCAATCCATCGCGGCCTTCAAGAACAACCTGACCAAAATTCGAACGGGCCGCGCCAATCCGGCGCTGCTTGATGCGGTACATGTTGACTATTACGGCGCCATGCTGCCGATCAGCCAGGTGGCCAATGTATCCTTGCTGGATTCCCGCACCATCAGTGTTCAACCCTGGGAAAAGGGCATGGGCGCCAAGATCGAAAAGGCGATTCGTGACAGCGATCTCGGCTTGAATCCGTCGTCGATGGGAGATTTGATTCGCGTCCCGATGCCGCCGATGTCAGAGGAGCGGCGCAAGGAACTCACCAAAGTGGTCCGAAACGAGGGCGAAGCGGCCAAGATTGCGGTGCGTAATTTGCGTCGTGATGCCAATGAAGCGGTGAAAAAGGCGGTCAAGGACAAGCTGGCTTCGGAAGACGATCAGAAGCGCTCCGAGACTGAAATCCAGAAGGTGACGGATCGGCATATCGTTGAAATTGACCGGCTTGTTGCGGCCAAAGAACAAGACCTCATGGCGGTATAGCGTGTCTCCACGCCGGCCATATGTTTCCGAGTGCTGCGCCATGCAGCGGGCCAGGCGCGGCAAGTGCGCTCTTGCGCTGGCGCCCAGCTGTTTCCGGTCCGCGTCATGAGCCAAATACCGCACCATATCGCAATCGTGATGGATGGCAACGGACGTTGGGCGTCCAAACGTTTTCTGCCCCGGATTGCCGGGCATAAGCAAGGCGTTGATTCATTGCGGCGCTGTGTGCGTACCGCTGGCCAGCGCGGTGTCAAGGTGTTGACGGTATTTGCCTTTTCCTCCGAGAACTGGAATCGTCCTATCGATGAGGTGTCGGGCCTCATGGATTTGTTCGCCATGGCCCTTGGTAGAGAGGTGCCGCAACTCAAGGCCGATGGGGTTCGAATCTTTTTTGTCGGCGAGCGCGCCGGTTTGTCGGCGAAAGTGACCGCCGGTATTGAGCAGGCCGAATCGGCCACCGCATCAAATTCAAGGCTGATTCTCAATGTTTGCTTCAATTACGGTGGTCGTTGGGACATTGTCCAGGCCGCGGCCAAATTGGCGGCAAAAGGCCAAGTCGTGACGGAACAGGCTTTGAGCGCTGCCATGGCGCTGGCGCATGTTCCGGACCCTGATTTGGTTGTGCGCACCGGTGGCGAGCAGCGGATCAGCAACTTCATGCTTTGGCAAAGTGCGTATTCCGAGTTCTATTTCAGCGACAAGTTGTGGCCCGAATTTGATGAGGCCGAACTCGACCGTGCCATTGCA
Organism: uncultured beta proteobacterium; assembly: GCA_903920695.1. Taxonomy (GTDB): domain Bacteria; phylum Pseudomonadota; class Gammaproteobacteria; order Burkholderiales; family Burkholderiaceae_C; genus Rhodoferax. Next base: position 35,544 of record CAIXNB010000088.1, on the reverse strand, counting down.
TCCTTCAATCAGCGTGAGAGACGGTTTGGCAAGACATCGGATCAAATTGCGGCACAAGTTCCTGTCGATCGCAACTCGTGAGAACCGGAGCAAACCCATGCTGAAGCAGCGTGTTATCACGGCCCTCGTTCTGATCGCCATTTTGTTGCCCGCATTGTTTTATCGTTCGCCCGTGCCGTTCTGCGCCGTGGCCCTGTTGCTGATCGCCGCCGGTGCCTGGGAATGGGGGCGGCTCAATGGCTGCGCGCAGGGCACTGCCCTGTTGCTTGCTTCGGTTTGTGTTCTTGCCTGTGGCGTTAGCTGGTGGCTTGGGCTGCTGGCGCAATCGCCACCTTGGCTCTGGTCGTTGGCCGGTGCCGCCTGGGTGCTCGTCGGTGCCTGGCTGTTGCGCGGTGGCGTTTCGGCGTGGGCCGCTTATCCGCGCGGGCTTCGCTTGATTGCGGGCCTGTTCGCCCTCTGGCTGGCCTGGCTGGCAGCGGCGCAGGCCAGGTTCATCGGCATCAATTTTCTGCTGTCAATCCTGGCGCTGGTTTGGGCGGCGGATATCTTCGCTTATTTTGCCGGCCGGACTTTCGGCGGACGTTTCAGTCGTGGCAAATTGGCGCCATCCATCAGCCCCGGCAAGAGCTGGGAAGGGGTCTGGGGCGGCATGATCGGGGTACTTGTTCTGGCACTGGCCTGGCGCTGGGCTGACGTGATGTGGGCTATTGACGTTCCCAGTCTGTACACGTATTTGGGCCGCGCCGGCTGGCCCCTGTTGGTGATTGCGCTTGTTTTCATGGCGGCTATGAGTGTCGTGGGCGACCTGTTGGAGTCGCTGGTCAAGCGCAGTGCAGGTGTCAAGGACAGCAGTGCTTTGCTGCCCGGCCATGGCGGAGTGCTGGACCGGGTTGATGCCTTGTTGCCGACGCTGCCTGTGGCCATGATGCTCTACTTTGCATTGGCACCCAAATGACTGCATTTGATCCTGCGTTGAAGCAACGCATCGTTATTCTGGGATCGACTGGATCGGTCGGCGTCAGCACCCTGGATGTGATCGCCATGCATCCTGAGCGCTTTGAGGTGTTCGCACTCAGTGCATCAACCCAAATTGAATTGATGTTGCAGCAGTGTGTGCGCTTCAAACCGGTGTTTGCCGTGATGGCCAGTGAGCCGCATGGCCGAGAACTCGAGCAAAAGTGCCGCGACCTCAAGCTGACGACGCGGGTTTTATGGGGTGCGCAGGCGATCACCAAGGTGGCGTCGCATGAATCGACCGATGCCGTGATGGCGGCCATCGTCGGCGCGGCCGGTCTCGCTTCCTGTCTCGGTGCGGCGCGCGCGGGCAAGCGCCTGTTGCTGGCGAACAAGGAAGCGCTCGTGGTCGGCGGCGATTACTTCATGCAGGCTGTGGCGCAGGGTGGGGCCAAGCTGCTGCCGATTGACAGCGAACATTCCGCCATTTTTCAATCGCTGCCAGCCGATGCAGCAAGTTGGCGGGTTCAGATAGACAAGATCATTCTCACCGCGTCCGGCGGGCCGTTCCGGCAACGTGATCTGCAGACCTTGCGTGATGTGACGCCGCAACAGGCCTGTGCTCATCCCAACTGGGTGATGGGACGCAAGATTTCTGTCGACTCCGCCTCGATGATGAACAAGGCGCTGGAGGTGATTGAGGCGCGCTTTTTGTTTGGCGTGCGTCCGGACCAGATCGAAGTGGTGATTCATCCACAGAGCGTGATCCACTCGATGGTGCAGTACAAGGACAACTCGGTGGTAGCGCAACTCGGCACTGCCGACATGAAAGTGCCGATTGCCTATGGCCTGTCGTGGCCGGACCGCATGGCCTCCGGCGCGGCCGCGCTTGATTTCAAAACCATGGGCGCCATGACGTTTGAGTCGCTGGATTCGAATGGCCACGCGCAACGCTTCCCCGGTCTGAAACTGGCGTGGGATGTGCTGCGCGGCCCGTCGGGCGCGACCGCTATCCTGAATGCCGCTAACGAAGTAGCGGTCGCTGCTTTCTTGGCTGGGAGAATTCGCTTCGACCAGATTCATGCCGTCAATCTTGAAACACTGGCATCGGTCGACCCCGCCAGCCCGGGATCGCTGGAAGATCTGCTGGCGCTTGACGAGCTGTCGCGCGCGGCGGCGCAAAGCGTGGTTTGTCGCCTTGGTGTCCGTTAAAGTCTGCGCGGCGCGACCATGTTGACCCTTGCCGCGTTCATCTTTGCGCTCGGACTGCTGATTGCAGTGCACGAGTTGGGTCACTACGGGATGGCAGTGGCCTGCGGTGTCAAGGTCTTGCGGTTTTCCATTGGCTTTGGCAAACCCTTGTTGCGTTGGCAAACCAAGGATTCGGCGACCGAGTTTGTGCTGGCGGCTTTTCCGCTGGGTGGCTACGTCCGGATGCTCGACGAGCGCGAAGCGCCTGTTCCCGCGCACGAGCGGCAGTTGGCATTTAACAACCAAGCGCTGCGTTCGCGCATCGCCATCGTGGCGGCGGGACCGTTGGCCAACTTGCTGCTGGCCACGCTGCTCTATGCCGTGGTCAACTGGAGTGGTGTCCAACTACCAGCCGCGGTCCTGTCCAGCCCCGAGGCCGGATCGATCGCCGCCCGCGCCGGTGTTATGGGTGGCGAGCGCGTGGCGCGCGCCGGCTTTGTTGATGCCCAGTTGCAGGATCTGACATCGTTTGAAGACTTGCGCTGGCTCTTGACGCAGGGTGCGCTGGAGAAACGCGATTTGCGCTTGCTGCTGGCCGGGTCGGCGCCCACCGGTGGTGGCGAGATCGTCCTGCGACTCAGTGCGCTTGATGTCAGCGAGGTCAATGCAGACCTGTTTCGCAGGATCGGTGTTGTCGGCCCGTTCAGTCAGGCTGTGATCGGGCAGTTGGTGGCCGGTGCAGCAGCGGATCGGGCAGGGTTGCGCCCGGGCGATGTAGTCCGACAAATGGGTGCAGTGCCAGTCATTGACGGACAGCAACTACGCCAGTTGATCCGCGCTTCTGTGGTAAGTGGCGAAGCGCCGGCGCTGGTCTGGAAGATCAGCCGCGGCCCGTCCGAGCTTGAAGTCACGGTTAAGCCAGACCGGGCGCAGGATGGCGGGTCTTTTGTTGGACGAATTGGTGCCTATGTCGGCGCCATGCCGGAATGGGTTCTGGTCAGATACGGTGCGCTTGACGGCCTGTGGCGTGGTCTGGTTCGCTGCTGGGATGTTTCGGTGCTGACACTCAAGATGATGTGGAAGATGCTGATTGGAGAGGCCTCGCTCAAGAACCTGAGTGGACCCTTGACCATTGCCGACTACGCCGGTAAGTCTGCTGACATGGGGTTGACGCAGTACCTGTTATTCCTGGCCTTGATCAGTGTGAGCCTGGGTGTTTTGAACTTGCTGCCGCTGCCGGTTCTGGATGGCGGGCACCTGATGTATTATCTTTGGGAGGGAATCACAGGCAAGCCATTTTCAGAGCTCTGGACCGAGCGCTTGCAGCGTGGTGGCGTCGCCATGCTGGTGGCCATGATGGCAATTGCCATTTTCAACGATATCAACCGCTTATTTGGCTGAAATTTTGGTGTTGACTTTGCAGCACCGGTTTGATTTTTAGATACTAAACATGCAATTTAATCGCTTCTATCTGCGCACCGTCTCGACCGTGGCTTCTTTGGCTCTGATGGTCAGCACGGTATGGGCAGTCAGTCCGTTCACCGTGCGCGATATTCGTATCGAAGGCTTGCAGCGTGTCGAGTCCGGAACCGTATTCGTGTCCCTGCCGGTGCGAGTCGGGGATGTCTATAACGACGAAAAGGGGTCTGCGGCCATTCGCGCACTGTTCGATCTGGGTCTGTTCAAGGACGTTCGGATTGAGGTCAGTGGCGATGTGCTGGTCATTGTGGTGGAGGAGCGTCCCACGATTGCCACCGTTGATTTCGTCGGGACCAAGGAGTTTGACAAGGAAGTGCTGGTCAAGGCCCTGCGCGATGTCGGACTGGCCGACGGCCGGCCATTCGACAAGGCGCAGCTTGACCGAGCCGAACAGGAACTCAAACGTCAGTACATCAACCGCAGTCTTTATGCGGCAGAAGTGGTGACCACCGTGACGCCGATCGAGCGCAACCGGGTCAACCTGACGTTTACGGTGGTGGAAGGGGAACCCGCCAAGATCAGTGAAATACGCATTGTCGGTAATCAGGTGTTCAATGAGTCGACGCTGCGCAAACTGTTCGACCTGGATACCGGTGGCTGGCTGAGCTGGTATACCAAATCTGATCGTTATGCGCGAGCCAAGCTCAATGCCGACATTGAAACCCTGCGTTCCTATTATTTGACGCGCGGCTATCTCGAGTTCAGGGTTGACTCGACTCAGGTGGCGATACTGCCCAACAAGACCGATATTGCCATCACCATTAACATCACGGAAGGCGAGCGTTTTGTCGTCAGTGGTGTCAAGCTGGAAGGAAACTTCCTTGGCAAGGACGAGGAATTCAAATCCTTGGTAACCATTCGACCCGGGCAAGCCTATAACGCCGACGACGTCACCGTCACGACCAAGGCGTTCACAGACTATTTTGGCAATTTCGGTTATGCGTTTGCGCGCATCGAGGCGCGTCCGGAGCTCGACCGCGCCAGCAACCGCGTGGCCTTGGTCCTGCAGGCCGATCCGTCGCGGCGCGCCTATGTGCGCCGGATCAATGTGGCTGGCAACAGCCGCACGCGTGACCTGGTGGTGCGTCGCGAGTTCCGGCAACTGGAGGCCTCTTGGTACGACGGTGACAAGATCAAACTGTCGCGTGACCGGGTCGACCGCCTGGGTTACTTCAAGGAGGTTGGCGTCGAGACGCAGGAAGTGCCAGGCTCACCGGACCAGGTTGACCTGACTGTCAATGTAGTTGACAAACCGACCGGAAGTCTGACTTTGGGCGCAGGCTTTTCGACCGCAGACGGACTTGGCATTTCATTCGGTGTCAAGCAGGATAACGCCTTTGGTTCGGGCAACTCGCTCGGGTTTCAGTTCAATACCAGCAAGTTGAACCGTGTATTTGCTCTCAACACGGTTGATCCCTATTTCACCGCCGATGGTGTGTCCCGCGCCCTTGATGTTTATTACCGGACCAGTAGCCCGTACCAGGACCAGAGCTACTATCAGGTGCAGAGTTCAGGCGGCAGCATCCGTTTTGGCGTGCCGTTCACGGCCAGCGACACCGTCTACTTTGGCGCCGGTTTCGAGAAGACGGTGATCGTACCCGGCACGCTACTGCCGTTTTCCTATATGCGCTACATTGACCAATATGGGTACGACAGCTTTGGCCTGCCCCTGATAGCAGCCTGGGCGCGTGACAGTCGGGACAGTGCACTGGCGCCGAACTCGGGCCGCCTCATGCGCGCGAATGCCGAATGGTCGGTCGCCGGACAGGTTCGCTATATCCGTGCCACCTACCAGCAACAGGAATTCATCCCCCTGAACAAGCAGTTCACCATTGCCTTGAATGGTGAAGTTGACCTCGGTGCCGTGGTGGGTGATCGGACCTATCCGGTGTTCAAGACCTATTACGGCGGTGGCCTGGGTTCGGTGCGCGGGTTTGAGCAGGGCAGTCTCGGACCCAAGGATGCGACCGGCATTGCCTTGGGCGGCACTGGTCGCACGATTTTCAATGCCGAATTGCAGGCGCCGTTCCCCGGATCGGGTAATGACCGGACCCTGCGCATGTATGCCTTCTTTGATGCGGGCAACGTGAGTGGGCCGGACGGGGGACTGGCGATCAACGCTGATGCAAACAGCCTGCGCTCTTCGGTCGGTATCGGGGTCAGCTGGATTTCTCCGATGGGGCCTTTGCGCCTGGCTTTCGCCAAACCCCTGCGGAAGTTTGAAAGCGATAAAATACAGCCCATGCAATTTCAGATCGGAACCACTTTCTAATGAACCACTTCCTAAATCGATGCGGTGCCAGCATTTTGCTGGGTGGTCTGCTTGTCTCGGCACAAGTTCAGGCGCAGGAGTTTCGGATCGGGTTTGTCAGCACCGATCGGATTTTCAAGGAAGCCAGCACCGCCAAGGCGGCGCAAGGCAAGCTGGAGCAGGAATTCTCCAAGCGCGAGAAGGATCTGGTCGATCTTCAGGCCTCACTGAAGTCGATGGCTGACAAATTCGAGCGTGAAGCGCCGACCTTACCCGAAGGGCAACGAACCAGTCGACAGAAGCAGTTGGTGGACCAGGATCGTGAATTCCAGCGCAAGCGCCGCGAATTTCAGGAAGACCTCAATTCCAGGAAAAATGAGGAATTGCAGCAGGTGCTCGAGCGCGCCAACAAGGTGGTCAAACTGGTCGCCGAGACCGAAAAATACGACCTGGTTCTGCAGGACGCGGTTTATGTCAATCCGAAGCATGACATCACCGACAAAGTGATCAAGGCCCTGAACACGGGTGCTGGCAAGTAAAGCCCCCAGGACGCGTGCAGCGTGGGCTTTAGTCTTGGCTTCATTGTTGAAAGACTCGGCGGTGAGCTTCATGGTGATACTGGACTCCTGATTGAGGGGCTGGCGCCGCTGGAACGGGCGATGCCCGCGCACTTGAGTTTTCTCAGCAATCCAAAGTACGTCAAACAGTTGGCCGCTTCCAGGGCCGCCTGTGTCATCGTCAGTCCCCAGATGCGCGAGGCGGCGCTGTTGCGCGGGGCCTGTATCGTGTCAGATCAACCCTATCTTTATTTCGCTCGCTTCACCCAGCTCTGGAAGAAGAGCCAGGTCCAGTTGGATCGTCCGCAGCGCCACCCGAGCGCTGTGATCGACCCGCAGGCCTTTGTTCATCCGAGCGCCCGCATCGGCGCCCTGTGTGTGATTGAACGCGGTGTTCGCATCGGCGCCGATACCGAACTCAAGTCGCGTGTTACCGTTGGGGAAAACTGCGTCATTGGTGAGCGCTGCCTGCTGCACCCTGGCGTCGTGATCGGTGCCGATGGTTTTGGTTTTGCGCCCAATGCCGGCGCCTGGGAGAAGATTGAGCAACTCGGTGCCGTGCGCATTGGCGACGACGTCGAGATTGGGGCCAACACCTGCATCGACCGTGGCGCGCTGGACGACACGGTGATCGGGGATGGTGTCAAGCTCGATAACCTGATCCAGATCGGGCACAACGTGCGCATCGGCAAGCACACCGCCATGGCCGGTTGCGTTGGCGTCGCTGGCAGTGCCGTTATCGGCGCCCACTGCACCATCGCGGGTGCCGCCAACATACTGGGGCATCTCGAGTTGGCTGACGGCGTCAACATCTCGGTGGCTTCAGTCGTCACGCGATCAATTCTGAAGCCCGGCCACTACACCGGCATCTTCCCAATTGACGACAACGCGGCCTGGGAAAAAAACGCCGCCTCACTCAAGCAATTGCATGCGTTGCGTGCACGCATCCGGGTGCTGGAAGATAAACTCAAGGCGTCGAATCCTGTGGGCCAGTCTGGCGCGTCGTAAGCGTCGCGCTGGCCTAAACTACCCTGAAGACCGTGGCGCGGCCTGGCGCCAAATTTTCCCAACCCTGTTCCGAGGCAATTCACGTCATGATGGACATCCACAAAATTCTCAAACAATTGCCGCATCGCTACCCGTTCCTGCTGGTGGACCGGGTGCTTGAACTCCACAAGGGCAAAAGCATCAAAGCATTGAAGAATGTCACCATCAACGAGCCGTTCTTCGAAGGCCATTTCCCGAATCGACCGGTGATGCCCGGTGTGCTGATGCTCGAAGCCCTGGCCCAGGCATCAGCCCTGTTGTCGTTCGATGCCCTCGGTGCCTCGCCCGATGACAAGATGATCTACTACTTTGCCGGCATGGACGCGGTGCGCTTTCGTCGGCCGGTGGAGCCGGGCGACCAACTAATCCTGGAAGCGGAACTGCTGCGCATGAAGGCCGGCATCTTCAAGTTCAAGACGCGCGCCCTGGTCGGTACGGAACTGGCGGTTGAAGCGGAGTTGACCTGCGCCGTGCGCGCCATCAAGTAGGGGACGCCGCATGACAGCGATCCATCCAAGCGCCGTTGTTGACCCTGCGGCCGTGCTCCATGAATCTGTGACGGTGGGCCCGTACACGGTGATTGGAGCGCATGTCAAAGTCGGTGCCGGCAGCAGCATCGGCGCGCATTGCGTGATCGAAGGCCACACCACGATTGGCTGCGATAACCGCATCTTCCAGTTCAACTCACTGGGGGCAATTCCGCAGGACAAAAAGTACGGCGGCGAGCCCTGTGAGTTGGTCATCGGCAACCGCAACACGGTTCGTGAGTTCTGCACCTTCAATATCGGTTCTCCCGGTGATATGGGTGTGACAAGGATTGGTGATGACAACTGGATCATGGCTTACACCCACATCGCGCATGATTGCCAGATCGCCAACAACACGACGCTGGCCAATAACACGACGCTCGGTGGCCATGTCCATCTGGGGCCGTGGGTGACGGTTGGCGGACTCACCGGCATTCACCAGTTTGTGAGAGTCGGTGCGCACGTCATGGTTGGTTTTGCCAGCGCCGTCTCGCAGGACGTGCCGCCTTTCATGCTGGTGGATGGCAATCCACTCTCAGTGCGCGGTGTCAACAGCATCGGTTTGCGCCGGCGTGACTTCAATGCCGAACGGTTGGCCGCAGTCAAGGCCATGCACAAGGCCTTGTACCGGGAGGACCTGACCCTGCAGGCAGCCAAGCTGCGTATCGCGGAGTTGGCCAAGAGCAGTCCTGCGTCCGCACCGGATGTCGAGTTGATGCTGTCGTTTCTGGATCAGTCCTCACCGACACGCGGCATCGCTCGCTGACGCAGGGCCCGACGCATGCCCGAAGCGAACGCTGCATCGGCTGACGCAATTCAGCTGGCGAGCCCGTGTATTGCCATGGTGGCCGGTGAAACCTCGGGCGACCTGCTGGCAGGCTTGCTGCTGGACGGCTTGCGCGAGCGCTGGCCGTCTCTGAGCGCGGTTGGCATCGGCGGCCCGCAGATGCGCCAGCGCGGCTTTGAAGCCTGGTGGCCGCACGACAAACTCTCGGTCCATGGCTTCAACTGGGAAGTGTTGCGGCGATTTCGTGAGATCCTGGGCATCCGCAATCAACTCAAGTCCCGTTTATTGCGGCAGCGTCCGGCGGTGTTCATTGGTGTCGATGCGCCTGACTTCAATCTCGAACTGGAGGCGGCGCTGCGCCAGCAGGGCATCAAGACGGTTCATTTCGTTGCGCCTTCGTTCTGGGCCTGGCGTGCCAAACGGGTTGAAAAAATCCGTGCCAGCACCGACCATGTGTTGTGCATCTTTCCGTTCGAGCCGGCTTTGCTGGCGCAGCATGGCATTGCGGCGACCTATGTCGGCCATCCATTGGCCAATGTCATTCCGATGCAAGCCGACAAGGCCGGCGCGCGCCTGCAACTGGGATTGGCGCCAGACGATCTCGTGGTCGCCATCCTGCCGGGCAGTCGGGGCTCTGAGGTACGCAACCTGGCTTTGCGTTTCTTCCAGGCCGCCGTCGTGCTGCAGCGGGCGCGCCCGGCGGTCAGATTCGTTGTGCCGGCGATAGCGGCGCTGAAGGCGGAGATCGAGCGTGCTGCAGCGGCCTGTGGCGCGCTGCAGCATCTGCAAATTGTCGAGGGGCAGTCACACACCGTGCTGGCCGCTTGCGATGTGACGCTGATCGCCAGCGGCACGGCAACGCTGGAGGCGGCACTGTTCAAGCGCCCCATGGTGATCGCCTACCACATGAGCTGGCTGTCTTGGCAGCTGGTGCGCCGGCGCATGCTGCAACCCTGGGTCGGCTTGCCCAATATCCTTTGCCGCGAATTTGTGGTGCCGGAACTGCTGCAGGATGCCGCCACACCGCAGGCCCTGGCCGCTGCGCTTGAGGTCTGGATTGATGCCGCGCAGCAGGCGCCCGATAAGATTGCCGCCCTGCAAGAGAAATTTGCCACGCTGCATGTACAGTTGCAACGCGATACCCCACGACTAGCCGCCCATGCGATCCAGCAAGTACTCCAGACCTGAACCCATTGCCAAGTGGCAAAGCAAGCTGAATTGGGCCATTGCAGGCCTGACGGCGGGTGTGGACGAGGCGGGACGCGGCCCGCTGGCCGGGCCGGTGGTGGCCGCGGCGGTGATCCTCGACGACTTGCAGCCGATCAAGGGCCTGGCCGACTCCAAGGTGCTGACCGCGCGGCGTCGTGAAAAGCTGTTTGACGAAATTCGCGCCAAGGCCCTGTGCTGCTCGATTGCCGAGGCCAGCGCCGAGGAGATCGACCAGCTCAACATCTTGCAGGCGACCATGTTGGCCATGCGCCGCGCCGTCGAGGGCCTGCGGCTCAAGCCGGCCAAGGTGCTGGTCGATGGCAATCGCCTGCCGCTGCTCGATGTCATGGCCGAAGCCATCGTCAAGGGTGATGCTACCGTGGCTTCGATCTCGGCGGCGTCAATCCTGGCCAAGGTGCAGCGTGACCGCTGGTGCGCCGAACTCGATGCCCAGTACCCGCAATACGGTTTTGCCAGGCATAAGGGCTATGGCACGGTCGAGCATCTGGCGGCCCTGAAGGCGCATGGCGCCTGTCCGCAGCACCGCAAGACTTTCCGTCCGGTGACCGAGGTCTTGCGATGAACGCGCCACAAGTCCAGCACATCACGTCGCGCGACAACCCGCTGCTCAAGACGCTGCGGCGCCTGACGCAGGACAGCAGCGCCTACCGCAAGTTAGGCCAGGTCTGGGTCGAGGGCGATCACTTGTGCCGGGCCGCTTTGGCGCGCGGCGTCAAGCCGCTGATCGCGGTTTTTTCCGAGTCGGTCTGGTCGCAGGCCAACGTGCAATGGGCCGGCGCAGCGCGCCAGAACATTGTGATTGCCGATGCCCTGTTTGCCAGCATCAGCGCATTGGAGTCACCTGCCAGCATGGGGTTTGTGCTGGAACTCGCGCCGCCTGCCGCCTTGCAGGTCGCTGCGCCGTCCGTGATTCTGGACCGCGTGCAGGACGCCGGCAACGTCGGCTCGATCCTGCGCAGTGCCGGTGCCTTCGGCTTCAAGCAGATCATTGCGCTCAAGGGCACGGCGGCGCTCTGGAGCCCCAAGGTGCTGCGCGCCGGCATGGGTGCACATTGGGGTCTGCAACTGATCGAAGGCGTGGGTTTGATCGATCTCAGCGCGCTGACGCTGCCGATCATCGTCACCAGTTCGCACCGCGGCGCCTATCTGCACGAAGCGCTGCGCGACCGGGCGCTGCCGTTTCCCTGTGCCTGGGCGCTCGGGCACGAAGGGCAGGGCGTCGGCGTTGAACTGGAGGCCATGGCAAGCCTGCATATGCGTATCGCCCAGCCCGGCGGTGAAGAGTCCCTCAACGTCGCCGCCGCCGCCGCCATTTGTCTGCATGCCAGCGCGACGGTGGCCACCCCTCGGCTATAATCAGGCGCCTCACCGCACCCGGTACGCCTAGCGCACGCGCAATCCACTTCCCTCGACAAAGCAAGCCAAGAACTGTCTCTTGCGCGCGCGTGGGTGTACCTGAAACCCCATCCGGAGAACCCAGTGCTTTTGTCTTTACAGGGAACATGTCCCCCCGCCATACTGGCGCTTGCAGACGGCACGGTGTTTGTTTGTAATTCCATTGGAGCCCCTGGCTCCACCGTCGGCGAGGTGGTGTTCAACACCGCCATGACCGGCTATCAGGAAATCCTCACAGACCCGAGCTACTGCCAGCAAATCGTCACGCTGACCTACCCGCATATCGGCAACTATGGTGTCAATGCCGAAGACGTTGAAGCAGCCCGCGTGCATGCTGCCGGTTTGATCATCAAGGACCTGCCGCTGGTGATGTCCAATTTCCGCGCCAGCATGACGCTGTCACAGTACCTGGTGCAACAGAATACCGTTGCCATTGCCAACCTCGACACGCGCCAGTTGACGCGGCATCTGCGCACCCATGGCGCCCAGAATGGCTGCATTCTGGCGCTAGCGGCCGATAGCGTGGTGACCCAGGCCGCGATAGACCAGGCACATGCGCTGGCGCAGGCGGCGCCCAGCATGGCCGGCACCGATCTGGCCAAGGTGGTGTCGACCAAGACCCCCTACGCCTGGACACAAACCGAGTGGCAACTGGCGCGGCTGCAGGGCGGCCCTGGCTACGGCGAGCAATCAGTTTCGACGTTCCATGTCGTTGCCTACGATTTTGGCGTCAAATTCAACATCCTGCGCATGCTGGCCGAGCGCGGTTGCCGCGTTACCGTGGTGCCGGCACAGACCAGTGCGGCCGATGTGCTCAAGCACCAGCCCGACGGCATCTTTCTGAGCAACGGCCCCGGTGACCCCCAGCCCTGCGACTACGCGATCACGGCGGTGGCAACACTGATCGAAACCGGCATTCCGACCTTCGGCATCTGCCTGGGGCATCAGATCATGGCGCTGGCCAGTGGTGCCAAGACCTTCAAGATGAAGTTCGGTCATCACGGCGCCAACCATCCGGTGAAAGACCTTGACAGCGGTCGCGTCAGCATCACGAGCCAGAACCACGGTTTTGCCGTCGATGAAAAGACCTTGCCCGCCAACTTGCGCGCGACCCATGTCAGCCTGTTTGATGGCACGCTGCAGGGGCTGGAGCGCACCGACCGCCCGGCTTTCTGCTTCCAGGGCCACCCGGAAGCCTCGCCCGGACCGCACGATATTGCCTATTTGTTTGATCGCTTCACTGCGCTGATGGGGCAAGCCCAGGAGAAGAAGAATGCCTAAGCGCACCGACCTCAAGAGTGTCCTCATCATCGGCGCCGGCCCGATTGTCATCGGCCAGGCCTGCGAGTTTGACTATTCCGGCGTGCAGGCCTGCAAGGCGCTGCGCGAAGAAGGCTACAAGGTCATCCTGATCAACAGCAATCCGGCGACGATCATGACCGACCCGGCCACCGCCGATGTCATCTACATCGAGCCCATCACCTGGCAGACAGTCGAGAAGATCATCGCCAAGGAACGTCCCGACGCCATTTTGCCAACCATGGGTGGCCAGACCGCGCTCAACTGCGCGCTCGACCTCTGGCACCACGGTGTGTTGGAGAAATACAAGGTCGAGCTGATCGGCGCCAGCCCGGAGGCGATCGACAAGGCCGAAGACCGCCTGAAGTTCAAGGATGCCATGACCAAGATCGGTCTGGGTTCTGCGCGCTCCGGCATTGCGCACTCAATGGAGGAATCCTGGACCGTGCAAAAGACGTTGGGCTTCCCGACCGTGATACGCCCGAGCTTCACGCTTGGCGGCACCGGCGGCGGCATTGCCTACAACGCCGAAGAATTCGAGGTGATCTGCAAGCGCGGCCTCGAAGCCTCGCCCACCAGCGAACTGCTGATTGAAGAATCCCTGCTGGGCTGGAAAGAGTTCGAGATGGAGGTGGTGCGCGACAAGGCGGACAACTGCATCATCATCTGCTCGATCGAAAACCTGGACCCGATGGGCGTGCACACCGGCGACTCGATCACGGTGGCGCCGGCACAGACCCTGAGCGACAAGGAATACCAGATCCTGCGCGATGCCAGTCTGGCCGTACTGCGCGAGATCGGCGTCGATACCGGCGGCTCCAATGTCCAGTTCGCGATCAACCCGGTTGACGGGCGCATGGTGGTGATCGAGATGAACCCGCGCGTCTCGCGCTCCTCGGCGCTGGCCTCCAAAGCGACCGGTTTCCCGATTGCCAAGGTTGCTGCGAAACTAGCGGTCGGCTACACGCTCGATGAGTTGCGCAACGACATCACGGGTGGCGCCACGCCGGCCAGCTTCGAGCCCAGCATTGATTACGTCGTCACCAAGATTCCACGCTTCGCTTTCGAGAAATTCCCCGCTGCCGACAGCCGCCTGACGACGCAGATGAAATCGGTCGGTGAGGTGATGGCCATCGGCCGCACCTTCCAGGAGTCGTTCCAGAAGGCGCTGCGTGGCCTTGAAGTCGGTGTCGACGGCATGAACGAGAAGACGCAGGACCGCGAACTGTTGGAGAAGGAACTCGGTGAGCCCGGCCCCGAGCGCATCTGGTACGTGGGCGATGCCTTTGCCGCCGGCTGGAGTGTGGAGGAAGTTCACGCTATCACCAAGATTGACCGCTGGTTCCTGGTGCAGATCGAGCAGATCGTCAAGATCGAACTGGAGATCGAGCGCTTGCCGGCATCCTCTGGCGGCACGGCGTTCGATGCCATCGACGCCGCCACCTTGCGCGCCCTGAAGCAAAAGGGCTTTTCGGATCGGCGCCTGGCGCGCCAGTTCAAGACCACCGACACGGCGATCCGTGAGAAGCGCCGGGCTCTGGGCGTGCGCCCGGTCTACAAGCGCGTCGATACCTGCGCGGCCGAGTTCGCTACCAACACCGCCTACCTGTATTCGACCTACGAAGCCCACAGCCCGTTCGACAGCGCCAGCGAATGCGAAGCGGAACCGACCGCTCGCAAAAAGATCATGGTGCTCGGTGGCGGTCCGAACCGCATCGGCCAGGGCATCGAGTTCGACTATTGCTGCGTGCACGCAGCGCTGGCCATGCGCGAGGACGGCTACGAGACCATCATGGTCAACTGCAACCCGGAGACGGTTTCGACCGACTACGACACCTCGGACCGTCTCTACTTCGAGCCGCTGACGCTGGAAGACGTGCTCGAAATCGTGGATAAGGAAAAGCCGTTCGGCGTGATCGTCCAGTACGGCGGCCAGACGCCTCTCAAGCTCGCGCTTGATCTCGAAGCCAATGGCGTGCCCATCATCGGCACTTCGCCTGACATGATCGACGCGGCCGAAGACCGCGAGCGCTTCCAGCAATTGCTGCATGCGCTCGGTCTGCGCCAGCCGCCCAACGCGACGGCGCGCACCGAGCCGGAAGCCCTGGAAAAAGCCGCTGCGCTCGGTTACCCGCTGGTCGTGCGGCCCAGCTATGTGCTGGGTGGCCGTGCCATGGAGATCGTGCACGAGCAGCGTGATCTGGAGCGTTACATGCGCGAGGCGGTCAAGGTCAGCCACGATTCGCCCGTGCTGCTGGACCGCTTCCTCAACGATGCGATTGAATGCGATGTCGATTGCGTGCGCGACGCTGCCCTTGGCGGTGAGCCGGGCCATACCTTCATCCGCGGTGTCATGGAGCACATCGAACAAGCGGGTGTCCACAGCGGCGACTCGGCCCGCTCCGTGCCGCCCTACAGCCTGAGTGCCGAGACCGTCACCGAACTCAAGCGCCAGACCGCGGCCATGGCCCATGCTCTGAACGTGGTGGGCCTGATGAACGTGCAGTTCGCGATTCAGAACATCGAGGGCAAGGACGTGATCTACGTGCTCGAAGTCAACCCGCGTGCCTCGCGCACCGTGCCCTTCGTGTCCAAGGCCACCGGCATTCAACTGGCCAAGGTGGCAGCGCGCTGCATGGTGGGTCAGTCGCTGGCTTCGCAAGGCATAGTCGCGGAAGTGAATCCGCCGTATTTCAGCGTCAAGGAAGCGGTGTTCCCGTTCGTCAAGTTCCCGGGTGTGGATACGATTCTTGGCCCTGAGATGAAGTCCACCGGCGAGGTCATGGGCGTGGGCAAGACCTTTGGCGAGGCTTTTGTGAAGTCGCAGATCGGCGCCGGCACCAAACTGCCGCGCTCCGGCAAGGTCTTCATCTCGGCCAAGAACAATGACAAGCCGCGCGCCATTGAAGTGGCGCGCTCGCTCGCGGACATGGGCTTTGTGGTGGTTGCCACCCGCGGCACGGCCGCCGCCATTAACGCAGCCGGCGTACCCTGCACGGTAGTGAATAAGGTCACGGAAGGGCGCCCGCATATCGTGGACATGATCAAGAACAACGAGATTGCGATGGTTATTCACACGGTCGAAGAGCGCCGCAATGCGATTACCGATTCACGCCAGATCCGCACTTCGGCGCTGCTGGCGCGGGTAACGACCTTCACCACCATTGCCGGGGCCGAGGCGGCCGTGCAGGGTCTGCCCCATATCGACAATCTGGATGTGATTTCGGTGCAGGAAATGCACGCGCAACTGAGCGCTGCCGGCGGGTGATCGGACAAAAACGGCATAATCACTCCATCAGTGAGGGGCGGAACCGCGGTCTGTCCCACCAAGTTCTAACGCCGCCGCACGGCAACGCGCGGCGGTTTCCTTTTGTATTTTGAATAAACCCAACGGAGCAGTACGTGGCTACCATTCCCATTACCAAGCGCGGCGCTGCAAAGCTCAAGACCGAACTGCATAAACTCAAGACGGTTGACCGTCCCTGGGTTATCAACGCCATCGCCGAGGCGCGGGCGCAAGGCGACTTGAGCGAGAACGCCGAGTATGAGGTGGCGAAAGACCGCCAGGGTTTCATCGAGGGACGGATTCAGGAAATTGAAGGCAAACTCTCGGCCTGCCAGATCATCGACCCGGCCGAGCTCAATGCTGCCGGGCGCGTGGTGTTTGGCGCCACGGTGAAACTGGAGGAAGAGGCTTCCGGCAGCATGGTGACCTACCAGATCGTCGGTGAAGACGAGGCCGACATCAAGCTGGGGCTGATCAACATTGGCAGCCCGATCGCGCGCGCGCTGATCGGCAAGGAAGAAGGCGACAGCGCTGAAGTGCAGGCACCTGGTGGTATCAAACACTATGAAGTCGTAGCGGTCAGCTACGTTTGAGTTTCAGAGTGATGCCACGTCTTTCTGTATGGATTGCGGCTTTGTGGTGGTGCAGCCTGAGCCTGATCGGCTTGCTGGTTGTGCCCATGCTGTTCGTGCATTTGCCGACACCAGCCATGGCCGGCAGCATGGCCGCCAAATTGTTTCAAGCCCAGACCTGGTTGTCTGTGCTCTGTGGTCTGGTGCTGCTGCTGGGTACGCGCGCCAGGCATGCCAGCGCGCGGGCGCCGATTGCGCTGGATGCCGTGCTGTTCATCGTGGGCGGCATGCTGCTGGCGTTGCTGTCGGAGTTTGCGGTCGCGCCGCACATTGTGGCGCGCGAGAACTTGCAGTTGTGGCACAACGTTGGCACTGCAATGTTTGCATTGCAGTGGCTGTGCGCCGGGATGGTGTTCTGGAAGCTGACGCCGTCAGCCTCGACCGGCGCCTGAGACCGGCGCCGCTGCCGTCGGTCAGGCCTGGCTGCGCTTCTTGATGCTGATCTGCTTGGGCTTGGCGCGTTTGATCTGACCACCTGAGGTGAGACGCTGGTTGCCGAGCACGCGCAGGGTCTTGACTTCCGGGCGCTGACCGCCGCGTTTGCTGTACTTGAGGACCTTGAAGTCACGCGGACCGGGCATGCGGTCTTCGTCAACCGTTTTTTCGCGCTCGGGCATGGGGCGCCAGAGCACCAGGAGTTTGCCGATGTGCTGAATCGGCGCGGCGCTGAGTTCGTCGGCCAGGGTCTGAAACATGGTTTCGCGTAGCGCGCGGTCGTCAGAAAAAACGCGAACCTTGATCAGTCCATGCGCGTTCAGTGCGGCGTCTGCTTCTTTCTTGACAGCGGCGGTGAGCCCGTCACCGCCTACCATCACGACCGGGTCAAGGTGATGCGCTTGGGCACGGTATTCTTTGCGTTGGGCAGGGGTCAATTGAATTTGGGGCATGGGCCTATTATCGGTCACGAAGGTAAAAATGAAAGTCAACGGTAAAAGCAGCAAGGTCAACCGGGCGTGGATCAACGACCACGTCAACGATCCGTACGTCAAACTGGCCAAGCTGGAGGGCTATCGCGCCCGCGCCGCCTACAAGCTCAAGGAAATTGATGAGGCGCTACATTTGATCAAGCCGGGTCAACTGGTGGTCGACCTCGGCTCCACCCCGGGCGCCTGGAGCCAGTATGTGCGGCGTCGGATGTCGCCCAAGACCGCCACCAGCGGCGGCGCTGCTGTCGGGGAATTGAACGGCAGCATCATCGCGCTTGACATCCTGCCGATGGAGCCAATCGAAGGCGTCACCTTCCTGCAGGGGGATTTTCGTGAGTCTGAGGTGCTGCAGCGCCTGGCCGACGAGATGAAGGGCCGCCAGGCCGATATCGTGGTGTCGGACATGGCGCCCAATCTGTCGGGCATCGCTTCGGCCGATGCGGCGCGCGTGGAGGAACTGGTTGAACTGGCGCTGGATTTTGCACAGACCCACATGAAACCGCAGGGCACGCTGGTGGCCAAGGTATTTCATGGTGGCGGCTACGATCCGCTGGTCAAGCGCTTTCGGGAAGTCTTTTTGTTGGTCAAGCCGTTCAAGCCGAAAGCCTCGCGCGACAAGTCGTCGGAAACCTTTCTACTCGGCACGGGTTTGAAGCCAGGGTGAATTTCCGTTGCATTTCGGCCCCTGGCGGCCCTAAAACCATACTTGTCAGTCCGTCAATCTTGAAACGCCTAAAATGAGTCCCAGCTGTGCCTAGTCATCCCTCATACCCGCTTCCCTACTGGAGCTTCGCTTGAATAATCAGTGGTTCTCAAAAATAGCCGTCTGGCTTGTTATTGCCCTTGTGCTGTTCACTGTGTTTAAGCAGTTCGATACGCGCGGGACTGCCGGTGCCGGCAACCTCGGTTACTCCGACTTTCTCGAAGAGGTTCGTGGCAAGCGCATCAAGAGCGCCGTCATTCAGGAGGGCCAGGGCGGCACCGAAATCATTGCTGTGACGACCGATGACCGCAAGATCCGCACAATCGCCACCTATCTGGACCGCGGTCTGGTCGGCGACCTGATTGCCAATGGCGTCAAGTTCGACGTCAAGGCGCGCGAAGAAGGCTCGTTGCTCATGACGCTGCTGGTCAGCTGGGGTCCGATGCTGCTTTTAATCGGCGTCTGGGTTTATTTCATGCGCCAGATGCAGGGTGGTGGCAAGGGCGGCGCTTTCAGTTTTGGCAAGAGCAAGGCACGTTTGCTTGACGAAAACACCAATCAGATCACTTTTGCCGATGTCGCCGGTTGCGATGAGGCCAAGGAAGAAGTCAAAGAAGTGGTCGATTTCCTGAAAGACCCGGCCAAGTTTCAGAAGCTTGGCGGCCGCATTCCGCGCGGCCTGCTGCTGGTTGGCCCACCCGGTACCGGCAAGACGCTGCTGGCCAAGGGCATCGCGGGCGAGGCCAAGGTGCCGTTCTTCTCGATTTCCGGTTCTGATTTCGTTGAAATGTTTGTCGGCGTCGGTGCCTCGCGTGTGCGCGACATGTTCGACAACGCCAAGAAGAACGCGCCTTGCATCATCTTCATCGATGAAATCGATGCCGTGGGCCGCCAGCGCGGCGCCGGTCTGGGTGGTGGCAATGACGAGCGCGAGCAGACCCTCAATCAGATGCTGGTCGAGATGGATGGTTTTGAGACTAATGCGGGTGTCATTGTGGTCGCCGCAACGAATCGTCCCGACATTCTCGACGCTGCGCTGTTGCGCCCGGGCCGTTTTGACCGCCAAGTCTATGTGACCCTGCCCGACATTCGCGGTCGCGAACAGATTCTCAATGTGCACATGCGCAAGGTACCGCTCGGGCAGGATGTGAATGCCGGCGTCATCGCGCGCGGCACGCCCGGCATGTCAGGCGCCGATCTGGCCAACCTGTGCAACGAAGCGGCCCTGATGGCGGCGCGGCGCAATGCACGCACGGTAGAGATGCAGGACTTTGAAAAAGCCAAGGACAAGATCCTGATGGGTCCCGAGCGCAAGAGCATGGTCATGCCCGAAAGCGAACGCCGCAACACCGCATACCATGAATCTGGCCACGCTCTGATCGGCAAGATGCTGTCCAAATGCGACCCGGTGCACAAGGTGACCATCATCCCGCGCGGCCGCGCATTGGGTGTCACCATGAGTCTGCCGGCGCAGGACCGCTACAGCTACGACAGCGAGTACGTGCAGCACCAGATCAGCATGTTGTTTGGCGGGCGCATCGCCGAAGAAGTGTTCATGAACCAGATGACCACTGGCGCTAGCAACGATTTCGAGCGCGCCACCCACATCGCGCGCGACATGGTGACGCGCTACGGCATGACCGATGCCTTGGGGCCGATGGTCTATGCCGACAACGAGGGCGAGGTCTTCCTGGGCCGCTCGGTCACCAAGACGACCAATATGAGTGAGCAGACGATGCAGAAGGTCGATGCGGAGGTGCGTCGCATCATTGATCAGCAATACAGCCTGGCGCGCAAGCTGATTGAAGACAACAAAGACAAGATACACGCCATGGCCAAGGCCTTGCTCGAATGGGAAACTATCGACAGCGAACAGCTCGATGACATTATGGCCGGCAAGGAACCAAGGCCGCCGAAAGACTGGATACCGCGCGCACCGTCCGCCGGTGGTGACAACGGCAGTGGCGGCGCCCCTGGCGTCAAGGTTGATGCCGCGCCCACTGCTGCATAACCAGATCAGTCCTTGACTTTTGAACGGGGCTGCGAAGCCCCGTTTTCACGCCCAGAACACGACCGCTCAGCCATGCAATGGACCACCACCCGCTTCGTCCTTGACCTGCATCGCCCCCAGGTGATGGGTATCGTTAACGTCACACCCGACTCGTTTTCGGACGGCGGCACGCACGACACGACCAAAGCCGCCCTGCTGCACTGCGAGACATTGTTGCGCGATGGCGCCGATATTCTGGACATTGGCGGCGAATCAACACGCCCAGGCGCTGTGCCTTTGTCTCTGGCACAGGAACTGGCACGCGTGCTGCCCGTGGTGCGCGAAGCGGTCAGGCTCGGTGCGCCGGTCTCGGTTGATAGTTATAAACCGAAAGTGATGCAGGCGGTGCTGGACCTCGGCGCCGACATCATCAACGACATCTGGGCCTTGCGCTGGCGCGAGCCTGATGCGGTGGCCGGCGAGCCCGACGCGATGGCGGTCGTATCACGGCATGTTGGCTGCGGTGTCTGCCTCATGCACATGCACCGCGAGCCCCGCAGCATGCAGCTTGAGCCGATGGCCGGCGACGTCGTGCCGCAGGTGCGCCAGTTCCTGGCGCACCCCGCTCAGATGCTGCGCTCGCGTGGCGTGAAAAAAGAGCGGATTGTCATCGATCCGGGCATCGGATTTGGCAAGACCGTGGCGCAGAATTTTGCCTTGCTGGCGCGCCAGCGTGAACTGCTAACCCTTGGCTATCCGCTGCTGGTGGGCTGGTCGCGCAAGTCGTCGCTGGCCGCTATGGGCGGCAGCGCTGAGACCCTTGCGGCGCAGCAGCGCATGGTGCCGAGTGTGGCGGCCGCGCTGCTGGCGGTCGAGCGTGGTGCTTCGGTGGTGCGGGTGCATGATGTGCGCGAGACTGTGCAGGCCTTGCGTGTGCTGGGCGCCCTAGAATGAGCCGTCTGGCGCCCGATCAATTTGAAGACCAGGAAAAACAATGAGCAGAAAATATTTCGGAACGGATGGCATTCGTGGCACCGTCGGACAAGCCCCAATCACCCCCGATTTCGTGTTGCGCCTGGCGCATGCCGTCGGCCGCGTGCTGAAGAAGTCGGAAGCGCGACCCACCGTGCTGATCGGCAAGGACACCCGCATCTCGGGCTACATGCTTGAGAGCGCGTTGGAGAGCGGCTTCAATTCGGCTGGCGTTGATGTGATGCTGCTGGGTCCGTTGCCGACGCCGGGCGTGGCCTATCTGACACGCGCCCAGCGCGCCTCGCTGGGGGTTGTCATCAGTGCCAGCCACAATCCCTTCGCCGATAACGGCATCAAGTTTTTCAGTGCCCATGGCGCCAAGTTGCCCGATGACTGGGAGCGTGAGGTGGAAGCTGCGCTCGATGAAGCCCCGGTCTGGGCCGACTCGGCCAACCTGGGCAAGACACGCCGCCTCGACGATGCCGCCGGCCGTTATATCGAGTTCTGCAAGAGCACTTTCGCCAATGACTTGACGCTCAAGGGCATCAAGATCGTGGTTGACGCGGCGCATGGAGCGGCCTACCAGATCGCCCCCATGGTGTTTCACGAACTCGGTGCCGATGTGGTGGCCATCGGTTGTACGCCTGATGGCCTGAACATCAACCATGAGGTCGGTGCCACGCACCCTGAGGCCCTGGTCGCAGCCGTCAAGGCGCAGCACGCGGACTTTGGCGTGGCGCTGGACGGCGACGCGGATCGCCTGCAACTGGTCGATGCCGAAGGACGCCTGTATAACGGCGATGAACTGCTCTACATCATGGTCGACGAGCGTCTGGGGCGCGATGAGCACGTGCCGGGGGTGGTGGGTACCCTGATGACCAATATGGCGGTCGAAGTGGCGCTGAAGGCGCGCGGTGTGCAGTTTGTGCGTGCCAAGGTCGGTGACCGTTATGTGCTCGAAGAACTGGACAAGCACAAGTGGCTGCTTGGCGGTGAAGGTTCAGGTCATTTGCTGGCGCTGGACAAGAACACGACCGGTGATGGCTTGATTTCGGCTCTGCAAATACTCCAGGCCTGTGTCCGCAGCGGCAAAAGCGTGGCCGAGTTGCTGCACGACGTAACGCTGTTTCCGCAAACCTTGATCAATGTGCGCTTGCAACCGGGCCAGGACTGGCAGGCCAGCGCCGGACTTGCTGGTGCCATCAAGGCCGTCGAGGCCGAGTTGGGCGCCAATGGGCGTGTGCTGATCCGTGCCAGCGGCACTGAACCGCTGGTGCGCGTGATGGTTGAAGCGCGTGACGCCGCTCAGGCCAAGCGCTGCGCCCAGACCATTGCCGCAACCCTGGCAGGCTGAGTATGGCGAACATGTCCACGCTACGCGTCTGTCGCGCTGACTACGCCAATCCGGTGCATGCCCAGGCGTTGGTAAACCTGCTTGACGTTTACGCACGCGATCCGATTGGCGGTGGCAAGCCCTTGAGTGCATTCGCCCGGGCCAATCTGGTGCCAGCGCTGGCCGCGCGGCCACAGGCATTCAGTGTGTTGGCGTTCGCCGGCGTGACTGACGCCGAGCCAGTCGGCCTGGTCAATTGCTTTGAAGGCTTCTCGACATTTGCCTGCCGGCCTCTGGTGAATGTGCACGATGTTGTGGTATTGCCGGAGTATCGCGGTCAGCGCGTTGCCGAGAAGATGCTGGCGCTGGTCGAGAGTCTGACGCTGGAGCGAGGTGCCTGCAAACTCACGCTGGAGGTGCTGGCCGGCAATGCCGGTGCCGTCAAACTGTATACGCGCGTCGGTTTCGCCAACTACCAGCTCGACCCAGCCGCCGGTCAGGCGCAGTTCATGCAAAAGTACGTGGCTTAAACCGTCGCGTTCACGCCAAGTTTCAGAATCAGGTAGTGATTCAGGTGTTCGTGTACCGCGGCGGCGGTTAGCGCGGACTTGATCGCCGGCTTGCCGTTGGTGGTCTGGTGCAGTTGCGGTGGCTTCAGCGGCGTGCCGGTATCACTGAGCACGATGACCACGAGTGGCAGGTTTGGCTTGCCGCTGCGGCGCATCACGACGGCCACCTGGCGGTTTTCCATCCGAACGAAGGTGCCGGGCGGGCATAGGCCCACGGTGCGCACCAGCGCTGCGCTGACCTCATCATTTTCATGATTGGCGCCGGAGAGGATGGTTCGTACCGACTCCATGGCGCTGCGGCCCTCGCGTGATTTGCGTGGGCTGATCATGGCGGCGTAGCGGTCCACCACGCGCAAGATGTGGGCCAGCCGCCGGGCTGGTAGCATGGCTTGCGGCGCAGCCCGGCCTTTGCTTTCTTCATGGTGCAGCGCCACGGTGTCACGCCACAAGGCGTCGGCCACTCCCAGGTCGCCCAGCATCAGAGCGCCTTTGGTTGCGTGGCTGAGGATGGCATGCTGCTGCGCCGCACTCGGTTTTTCGGTTTGTTTCGCCAACTGGTCCTGCAGCTCGGTCATGGCAATGTTCATGGTCAGGGCAGCGTGCACCAGGCTATTACGCTCGGGCGCGGGCAGTTTCAGCTCCAGCGCGATCAGATGGCACAAGACGGAGCAGACCAGCGCGTGCGAGGCACTGTAGCCGACCGGCGAGTTGCCGGCCAACTGAAACAGCAGGTAGAGCCCAAGGTCAGTGTCGCGCTCGAGCAGGTCTCGCATCCAGTGGTCGTATTGCAGCACGCGCTGTGCAAATTCCTGCGTGCTGCCCGGGCTGCCCAAAATAATGCCCAAGCCTGACTCGAGATCTGCCCACAGGCCCAGCAGATCCTCGTAGTCGTTTTCGTTCTGCACAGTTGTTGAGATCAGGCTTTAGTCGCGGAAGTTGTCGAAACTCAGCGGCATATCGGTGATGTCTTTGCGGATCAGGGCCATGGCGGCCTGCAGATCGTCACGCTTGGCGCCGGTGACGCGTAGCTTGCTTTCCTGGATCGCTGACTGGACCTTGAGTTTGCTATCCTTGAGCAGGCGCTGGATCTTTTTCGACATTTCAGTTTCGATACCGTTGCGGACCTTGATCACGATCTTGACCTTGTCGCCGCCCATTTTTTGGACGTTGCCCTTGTCGAGAAAGCGCACATCGACGCTGCGCTTGGTCAGCTTGTTGCGCAGAATGTCCTCGATCTGGCTAAGCTGGAAATCAGCGTCACCGATCAGCGTGATCTCCTTGTCCTTGATTTCAATGGCAGCCGGCGTTCCCTTGAAATCAAAGCGGGTCGCGATTTCCTTGGCGGTGTTGTCGACGGCATTTTTGACCTCCACCAGATTGGCTTCGCAAACAGTATCGAAAGAGGGCATGGTGATATTTCCAGACGAGCAGGGTAAATGAGAGAATCAGACCAATGTTAGTCGAGAAAAACGTCCCCTTACAAGCCCTGAACAGCTTTCGCATTATTGCCAAGGCGTATTCGCTGGTTCGGGTCGCCAGCCAGGCCGATGTGCAAACCGCACTGGCCAGTGCCGAGTTGGCCGCGCAGCCCAAATTTATCCTTGGCGGTGGCAGCAATATTGTGCTCACCGGCGATGTCAAACCTCTGGTGCTGAAGATCGAGATCATGGGCCGGCGTCTGGTGCAGGAAAGCGCCAAAGCCTTCGTGGTGGAAGCCGGCGCCGGCGAGAACTGGCACAACTTTGTGGAATGGACGCTGGAGCAGGGTTATCCGGGACTGGAAAATTTGGCGCTGATTCCGGGCACCGTCGGCGCTGCGCCCGTGCAGAATATCGGCGCCTACGGCGTCGAATTGCAAGACCGTTTCGATTCGCTCGACGCGATCGATCTGCAGACTGGTCGGATCTTCACGCTCAACGCCGCCCAATGTGCCTTTGGCTACCGCGATTCGGTCTTCAAACATGCTGGCGCCTCAGACGGTTCCGGGTTGGGGCTGGCGGGCCGGGCGCTGATCACACAGGTTCGATTTTCGCTGCCCAAGCCCTGGAAACCGGTCCTCGGTTATGCCGATCTGGAGCGCAAGATGGCCGAGCAAGCGGTGTCCGAGCCGACGCCGCAGCAACTTTTCCAATGGGTTTGCGACATCCGCCGCGCCAAGCTGCCTGACCCTAACGTAATCGGCAACGCAGGCAGCTTTTTCAAGAATCCGACCGTCACCCCCGAGCAATGCGCCGACATCATCGCGCGCGACCCGAAAGTCGTTTATTACCCGCTGCTCGATGGTTCCATCAAGCTCGCGGCCGGCTGGCTGATCGATGCCTGCGGCTGGAAGGGCAAGACCGTCGGCCATGCCGGGGTCTACGAAAAACAGGCGCTGGTGCTGGTCAATCGCGGTGACGCCACGGGCGGCGAGGTCATGACCCTGGCGAAAGCGATCCAGACCAGCGTCTACGAGCGCTTCGGCATCCGGCTCGAACCCGAGCCGGTGGTGGTCTGAATCGGTTCAGGGGGATCGGCGGGCAATTCCCTGCAACTTCCCTGATAATCTTGTTAACAGTCGGATCAGGCGTCACCGGCCCTGTTTGACCGGCGTCAGGCACTGAGTATTTCTCAGTCACCCATTTCGAATCCATGAATAAGCAAGTAAGAATCGGCAGGAATATTGCATGGGCAAAGGCCAGATCCATTGCCTGGGCGACGGCCATTGTCTGCGCCGGGACCTTGCTGCCGAGTCTGGCGCAAACCGGTGCCGGGACAACTAAGGCGCTGGCGGCAGGTGGGCGCAATCTGCAGGTGCAGCCCGGCGCTGCGCAACAAGTCAACAACAGCCAGCGCGTGGCACTGGTCATCGGCAACTCGGCCTACAAGGAGGCGCCGCTGACCAATCCGGTCAACGATGCACGGGCCATTGCACAGGCCCTCAAGGAGTCGGGTTTCAGCGTCATTGCGCGTGAGAACATCGATCAGCGCGGCATGCTGGCCGTGCTGCGCGAATTTGGTGACCGTTTGCGCGCTGGCGGCACTGGCCTGTTTTACTACGCCGGCCACGGCATGCAGATCAAAGGCCGCAATTACCTGATTCCGGTCGGCGCCAATATTGACCGTGAAGACGAGGTCGCGTACAGCGCAGTCGATGCACAGGCGGTGCTCGACAAAATGGAAGCCGCAGGCAATGTCGCCAACATCATGATTCTCGATGCCTGCCGCAACAACCCGTTCACGCGCAGCATGCGCTCGGGCCAGGCCGGTCTGGCACAAATGGACGCCCCGGTGGGGACCCTGCTGGCCTACGCCACCTCGCCTGGTGCGGTGGCCAGCGACGGCAATGGCGCCAATGGCTTATACACGCAGCACTTGCTGACCGCGATTCGCCAGCCCGGCAACAAGGTGGAAGACGTGTTCAAGCAGGTGCGCGCCAATGTGCGCCGTGATTCGCAAGGCAAGCAGGTGCCTTGGGAGTCGACCTCACTCGAAGGCGATTTCTACTTCAGGGGTGGGCCGACTGCGGCTGCGCCGGTTGATCCGGTGCAGGAAGCCGAAGCGGCGCTGTGGAATGCGGTCAAGGACAGCAAGCTGCCGATTGAACTACGCGTTTATTTGAACCGTTATCCAGCAGGCAAATTCGCCGCGCTGGCACAGGCGCAGCTTGAGCAGTCGCAGCGCGCTGCGACCGAGCAGGCAAACGCCGAAGCTGGTCGCAAGGCTGCTGCTGAACGGGCCGCCGCCGAGACCAATCAACGAGCGGCTGCGGAACGTGCGCGCCTTGAATCCAATCAA
This sequence comes from uncultured beta proteobacterium, assembly GCA_903920695.1. GTDB lineage: Bacteria > Pseudomonadota > Gammaproteobacteria > Burkholderiales > Burkholderiaceae_C > Rhodoferax. Next base: position 8,639 of record CAIXNB010000088.1, on the reverse strand, counting down.
AAATCCGAAGCCGAGCGCACGGTAGCCGACGCGCGGCGCAAGCTGGCCACCGAACGTGCTGCAGAAGCACTCCGGAAGGAGATCGCTGACCGCGAGGCCGCCGAAGTCAGTGAGCGGGCTGACCTTCAGGCGGCGGTGAACAAACGAACCGAGGAGTTGCTGCTGAGTCTGGCGGCGCCAGCTGTGGTCCCAACGCCCAGCAAACTAGCCGCAGCAAGGCCGGGACAAGCGGGGCTGGTTAGCAACAAGGTCGGTTTTACGGTGGGTGACCGTTGGCGCTACCAGGTTGTTGATAAATGGAAGGGCGAAGTGATTCGCAACCTGAACCACAGGGTCAGCAAAATACTGCCCAATGGCGATATGGAGTGGAACGACGGCCAGGCGAGTACGTCACCGGACGGGATCTTGCGCCGAAGCGATGCTGGTAAAGCTGGTGTCTACGAATATAGCCCGCAACTGGAATGGCTGCCCAGGGAGATGCGCGTCGGGTACAAGCAGGACATTAAGTTTGTAATTTCCCGCAAGACCACCGATTTTGAAACAACCGAACGGCACAAGGGTACGCTGAGTGTTACGGGCAAGGAGCGTGTCAAGGTCCCCGCTGGCGAGTTTGAAGCCTATCGAATCGTGCGCGGTACCCAATTTAACTTTGAACGCTCGGACAACAACGAACGTGCATATGGCTTCTTTGATTCGGTTTTCTGGTATGTACCCGAATTGCGTCTTTACGTTGCCGGCGACTTTGAAGTACGCATTGGCGGGCGACTCACAATCCGCGAGCGCCATGAACTCACCAGCTTCGCCATTCGTGGCACCGAGCATTTGGCGCACCGCTAAGCGCCGGCTTCATGCAACTCTGGCAACGCTTTACCGCTGGCATTGGCGCCTTGCCGGCCTCGCGCGTGACCTGGAGCTTGGTTATCCTGTTTTCGGTCTGGGTGCTGCTTGATGTGTTTGTACTCAAGCTCACCGGTGGCCTGGCACAGTCAAGCTACGACGCCATGGTGCGCGCCCGCATCTTTGTTGCTGCACCGGATCCGCGCATTGTCATCATCGACATTGATGAAGCCTCGCTGGCCCGCATGGGCAAGGAATTTGGGCGCTGGCCCTGGCCGCGCGATACCCTGGCCACCGTGCTGGCCCATGTCGAGCGCCAGCAGCCCGCCGCGGTTGTCTGGGATATTCTGTTTTCCGATGCGGATCGTTTGAGCCCAGGTGGCGACGCCGCTTTCAACCAAGCGGTGCACCAGAGCCAGCGCAGTCATTTCTCGGTGGTGCGCCTGCCCAAAGCCAACGACGGCGCCAGCCATATCACGGCGCTGGCTTTGCCGGGTCTGTGGGTCAACACCTCCGTCAGACCCGTACCAACTGCGGCGCCAGTCAGTCCGATGACCCTGGCGCTGATCCCGCCGGCCCTGCCAGCGGTTGCCGCGGGCCGCCTGGGCTACAACAATGGCTATGTTGATTCAGACGGCGTCTTGCGCCGGTACCGTTATCTGGAACCTTTGAATGATGGCACTGCCATTCAGTCGATCGCCTTGAGCGTGGCTTCCAGCGTCAACCCGCAAGCGCAGCAGGACATCCTGAGCCGCAGCGCTGGTGCATCGAAGCCGTTGGATGAATTGATCACCTGGCGTCGCAAGGCCGGCGCCTATGAGCACCTTTCCTTCGCCGATGTCTTTGCGCAGGCCGAAGGCGACAAGCCACTAGCGGCCGTGCCGCGCTTTGCCGGCAAGCTTGTCATCATCGGCTCGACCGCGCCGAGCCTGCACGACATTCACCCGACGCCCTTGTCCTCGATGCAGGCCGGCGTTGACTCGTTGGCAACCGTCGTCGACAACGCTCTCAATCAGCGTTCAATGCGCGAGTTGCCACGCTGGCTGCAAGCGGGGCTGGCCATCGCGCTGTGCGCCGGTCTGGCCTTATGGGTGCAATTCAAAAGTGCGGCGTCGCTGGCGCCGGCCCTGTTGGTTCTGCCGGCTGTGTTGCTTGGGATCAGCTATGTCAGCCTTAACGGCACACCTGTTTTTGTCGATCTGCACCTGGCGGCCGGTCTGGCGCTGTTGTTCCTGACCGTATTGCGTTACTGGAGCACGCTGCGCCGCAATCACTGGTGTTCGCCGCTGGCCGACAGCGCGCAGCCGATCGCGATCTGGCCATGGGAGCGCGAGGGTGCTTGGCTTGAGGCGTCGCTCGACCGCCTGATTGACGCGGTCGAGCGCCATGCGCCGACCTGCCGGGTTGTGGTCTGCGATGCACCGGCCTCTGATCTGCGCTGGCCGGAACTGGCGCGCTTCGCCGCCGTCGTTGGTCCGCAGGTAGCTCTGCTCACCGCGCGTGCGCGGCTGGAGCCCGTCTTGCTGCGTTTGGCGCAGCGCTGTGGCGAGCCGCAGTTACTACCGGCGCCACTGGCGCGCAAAGAGATGGCGCGGGAAATTCTCGTGGCCTGGGCAAAGCTGCAGGACGCTGAAGTGAAAACGAAAGATAGGTGAAACAAATGAAGTTCAAGACGAAATTCATGCCTCTGGGCTTGCTACTGGGCGGACTCATGAGTTTGGGCTGCCAGATCGAGACCCGCGCCCAGACTGGCTCAGGCGCCGTGCCCGGGCAGGCCTTGACCGTACTGCGGGCCACTGAGTTGCGGGCCGACAAACTGGCGTCGGCCCAGGTGTTGAACAGTCTGGCGGCGGGTTCGGCCCTGCGCCTGCTCAGTGTCGAGGGTGGCTGGGCTTGGGTTGAGAGCGTCGCCGGGGGCGCCAAGATATCTGGTTGGGTGCGCGCCAGTGCCTTGAACTGGCAGTCTGGCAGTTCGACGGTATCAACACTGGCGAGCGGGCGCGAGGCTGCTGGCAACACCGCACTGACGCTGGGCGTGCGCAGCCTGCCGCCGCGCATCAATCGCCACGCCTTGATCATCGGCATCGGCCGCTATGCCGACCCGGCAACGCCGTCGCTTCCCGGAACGCGGCTTGACAAGGACTCGGCCACGCAAATGGCACAGGCGATGCAGGTGCCGCCCAGCAACATCCGCTATTTGCAGGACGAGCAGGCCACCGGCGCCAACATCCGGCAGGCTTTGCATGATTTGACCGACCGCGTGCAGGACGGCGACCGCGTTTTTATCCACTACTCGGGCCACGGCACGCGCTACAACGATCCGGCTGCCGGCGGTTGCGTTGAGGCGTTGCTGGCCTACGAAGGCGGCAGCAGCAGCCTGATCACTAATCACGAAATGGCCGACTTGCTCAAGACCATCACCAATCGGACCGACAAACTGTTTGTCATGTACGACGCCTGCCATTCCGGTGGCGTGGTGCAGGCGGCCTCAAGTGTGCGCACGCGGGGTTTCAGCAACCGCAACGACGAAGGGCTGCTGCGGCCCAAATTCGCCAGCATTTCCGAGGAGTGCGGGCGCCCGGTCAACGTCAAGACGCGCAACCTGGTGGTGGAGGTTGCTGCCAAGGGAGCCTTGCCGCAGGACATCATTCACGTCAGTGCTTCGCAGAGCAACGAGATCAGCTTTGACGACGAACTCAAAGGCGGTTTGGCTACGCAGTACATGCGCGACTGCATGCTGCGCGAGGCCAAGGATCTGGACAATTCAGGCGCCATCAGCATGGACGAGATCCGGCAGTGCGCCCAGGCGAAAATCGACAAACGCATGGGCAATGACGCGAACTACAAGCCGCACCATCTGGTGCTAAATGGCAATGCCGCTTTCGTACCAGCCTGGTTCAGTCAGGTCAGCGCGCTGGCGCCAGCACCCGCGGCCATCGTTGTTGCAATGCCCGCTGTGCCGGCGCCGCCCAGCGTTGCGGTGCCGCCTGTGCCGGTTGCGCTGACGGGTGAGCAGGCCTTGCGTCAGATGTTTGAGCAGCGCGACGCCAAGCGCCGCGTGCAGGTCACGCTGACCCGGGACAAACTGAAGATCGGTGCCGATGGGCTTGATTTCTCGGTTCAATCGGATCGCGCCGGGTTTGTCTATGTCGCGCTGGCGGGCTCGGACAATAAGTCAGTTTACATGCTGTTCCCGAATGAGCTTGACCAGGGCAACCGGATCGAAGTGGGTCAGCAGTTGCTGCTGCCGCGCCCCAACTGGCGTGTCAACGCGGGGGGGCCGGAAGGTACCGATAACCTGCTGGTCATGGTGACGGATGGTCCGCGTGATCTCAGCGCTCTAGCTGCGAGCAAAGCCGGACTGTTCGTCTCCTCACTCAATGACGCCCAGGGGCGGGCGCAACTCGGGGCGCTGATGACAGCCTCGCGCGCCGCTAGCAGCCAAGCCTGTTCAAGTGCCGCTGCGCGCCGAAACAACGCGCAATGTTCCGACGCCTATGGTGCATTACTGCTCGCCGTGCAGGAGGTGAAATGATGCGTCGCACGACAGCTTTGCTATTGCTCGCCGCCCTGGCGTTTCCAGTGTCAACGGCCCGGGCTCAAGGTCTCAATGGGAAGTCGGCTGGTCCTGCAGTGCTGCCAGTACTGCCCGAAGGTTGGCTGGTCAGTGCTGCCGAGACGCGTGATTTCAGGGGCGAAGAGGGTTTCAACGAAGCGCCGGCTCTGCGTCCCCGCGCACTCGTTCCCATGATTGATATTCTCAGACCGGAGCCGGCGGCGGACCTCAAGGTCAAGGCCCCGTTTGCGATAACGGTGCAGTTCAGGGCGCAGGCTGATGCGCCGATTGATCCGGCCACGTTCAAGGTGATGTACGGTGCATTCAAGCTTGACATCACCGGACGGATCACCAAATTCGTCAAGGTGACACAAGATGGGTTCTCGCTGGAGAACGCGCAGATCCCCGTGGGTAAGCACCGCCTGACCCTGCTGGTGCTCGATGAGAAGCAGCGCGTGGCCGAGCGTGAATTGCGCTTCGAAGTCGAGTGAGGTGCAATCGGCGCTGATTTTGATTCAGCCGAAATGGCAGATGTAGTGGAAGGCCTCGGCCACCCGGATCTGGAATGAGGAATTGCCCGGGACGCTGAATTTCTCACCGGCGCCGGACTTGAGCCAGGCCTCGCTGCCAGCCAGTTTGTATTCGCAGCTTCCCGCCACGCATTCCATGATTTCCGGCGCGCCGGCGTTGAAGGTCAGCGTCGCCGGCAGCACTACGCCAACCGATTTCTTGGTGCCGTCGGCAAAAGTGATGTTGTGGCTGACGCACTTGCCGTCGAAATAGACGTTGGCTTGTGTCGTGACGGTGACGTTGGCGATGCTGCTGGTACTCATGGCGACTCTCAAGTTGAAAAATAGTCGCCATGTTAGCGGCTTTTGCCTTGCAGTTTTGCAGGCGCTTGACCGACCGTCCGGACGCCAACTCGACGAAGAGGTCGGATGGTGTGCGCTCTGACAGGTGTATCCCTTTGCTGGAAATACCCGTCTAAGCAAGCGCATGGGGATGGAATATCTCTGGCATTACAACCCAATTTCATAGGAGAACATCATGAATGACTTATCAGCACGCGATCGTGAACTGGTCGCGCTTGGCGCCGCCATGGGCAGCAATTGTGGACCTTGTGTCGAGTTCCATATTCCGGAGGCGCGAAAGGCTGGTCTTGCCGATTCCGAAATCCAGGCCGCGATCTTGCTGGCGGATAAGATCCGTCAGGTGCCGGCCCGCAAGACGCTACAGACTGCGCTGAACTTATTGCCTTTTGCTGCGGGCCAGGTCGGCAACCCTGAGGTAAAGCAAGGCTGTGGCTGCAATTGATCGAGCCTTGGAGAACACTATGCGAGAGCAGGGTCTAGCAGAAAAGCATGGTTCGGGGAGCACAAAAGTGAATTATTCAATGGAACAAGCGGCGTTTCAGGAAGTCGTTGATCACCTGTCGCAGCCGCTGCTGCATTACCTCGAACGCTACGTCGGCACGCTTGCCGTCGCCCAGGACCTGTTGCAGGAAACCCTGCTGCGCATGCACAAAGGAATCGCCTCGTTCGCTGGGCGTTCTTCTGTCAACACCTGGGCCTTTTCCATCGCTAATCATGTCGCCGCGGATTACCTGCGCCGGCCCCAACAACGCGTACAAATCATTGCCGTGGATGAGGTCACGGAACCCGTCGATCCGGGTCGTTCCATTGACGAGCAAATGGTTGTGGGTGAGATGAATGCTTGCATCCGCCGCGCGATCGATAGCCTGCCTGACAGCTACCGCGCGGCCCTTATCCTGCATGATCTTGAAGGGCTTTCAGCCGAGCAGACAGCGGAGGTCTGTGAGTGCTCTGTGGCGACCGCCAAGATCAGGATTCACCGCGCACGGCTGCGTCTCAAGGAGGCATTGATCGTCGGCTGCGACTTCTATCGCGACGAGGACAGTGTATTTCGATGTGATCGCAAGGTATAGCAATTTGGTGAACTGTTTCAGTGATCATAGGATAGGCGTTGCCATGTCGATTCATCGACTCTTGCCCGGTACTTTGACCCCACGCGGCGCTGCTGTGACGCAAAGGCGTTAAATTCGGCACATGAAGAAAGTTCTTGTCATGGGAGGTACCGGTTTTGTCGGAGCCAGTGTCTGTGCGCAGTTGTTCGGTCAGGGCTGGCAGGTTACGGTGCCAACGCGCAGCTGTGCCAAGGCCGGCACAGCGGCGCCAGTGGCCGGCATGACGCTGCTGGAACTCGACGTGCACGACGAGACGGCCTTGCGCCAGGCGCTGGTGGGGCAGGACGCAGTGGTCAATTTGGTGGCGATCCTGCACGGCACCCAAGACCAGTTTGCGCACGTTCATGTGAGCCTGGTCGAGAAGCTGGCGCGTGCTGTTGTTGTCGCTGGCGTCAAGCAACTGGTGCATGTCAGCGCCATCGGTGCCAATGCGCAGCAGCCGCTGTCCGCACCCTCGATGTACCTGCGCAGCAAGGGGCAGGGCGAGGCCGTGCTGTTGCGCGCTGCGAGCGTCTCCGAGCCACCGGCGTTTGAACTGACGATCCTGCGGCCGAGCGTGATCTTTGGCGCGCAGGACAAGTTCCTCAATGTCTTTGCCAATCTGCAAAAGACGCTGCCCTTCATGCCGTTGGCCGGCGCCGATGCGCGCTTTCAGCCGGTCTGGGTCGAAGATGTTGCCAGTGCTGTGCTGCGCAGCCTGATGCGCAGCGAATCGGCAACGGTTGCCAGGGCGCCGCTGATTCTCGAAGCCTGCGGCCCTGAAGTCTTCACGCTGCGTGAGTTAGTGCAACTGGCGGCACGTCTCAGCGATGTGCGCAGTGGGCGTGGCCGCCCGGTGATCGCGCTGCCGAACTGGCTGGCGCGCGTGCAGGCGACGCTGATGGAACTGGCGCCCGGCGAGCCGGTGATGAGCCATGACAACCTCGACTCCATGCAGTGCGATAACGTGGCCAGTGGCGCTTTGTCAGGGCTGGATTACCTCGGCATCAAGGCAGCGGCGCTGGCGCCGATTGCTGCTGCGTACCTGGGTGCCAAATAAGCCGGTTCAGTGCGTGAGATTGACGCTGGGGAAGCGCAGCGGCTTGGGTAACGCTGCCTGCTTTGGACTCCTGATACCCTGACCCTGGTCGCTTGTTCCGACACCCGTCATCTTGAACAAGCTTCACTGGACAAGGTTGGTTGCTGAAATTTTTTTCTGTAGCACACTAACGCCCGGATCCAGGTGATCGAGGGCTGTCAACAGGGCCAACTGTTCCTTCGCTGGCTTGGGCTGCTGATCACGCCAATAAGCGAAGGCCAGATAGCGGTGAATCTCGGCGAAACCGACAGCCAATGCTTCGGACCGCTGCAGCGCGTAGATCGCTTTGGCGTACTGCTCTTTCTGCAGCGCTTCCAAGCGCAAACCCAGCCAGTAATAGGGGTTCTGCGTCTGCCACCTTTCCAACTACGCCGCGACTTGCGTGGCCTCAACATCGCGGCCCTGAGCTCGCAACAGTTTATGCAGAGCGTGCAGTGGCGCCTCGGAAGAGCCATTCAGCGCAATGGCATGGCGCAGCAATCGCTCGGCGCTTGGTGCCAAGCCGTGTTGGGCGTAAAGCTGTGCCAAATTACCATAGGCAGCCGCAAATTGGTGGTCGGAGCGGATGGCGGCCCGGTAGTAGGTATAGGCCCTGTCAAAGTCATGCTGGAGCAGATATTCAGAGGCACGGTTGTTGTAATAGCGGGCCGCAATTGCTCCTTCTGACAATGCGACTCCCGATTGCCGCGAACCCACTTGGGGCTCGAAGTCGATGACGATACCGCCGGAATCAAAGGAGCGGCCATTGATTTGAACGGCTGAAGAGTTGAGAATGAACACATTGACATGCCCATTGATGAAATCAACACCGCCTCTGCGATCGATGACCGGCGGGACCCGTACTTCCTGCATGTATGCAGGGATACCCAGCGCTTGCGTTACGGCATAGGTTAATAGCGTCAACGAAAGGCAATCGCCGCGCTTTTCCTGCCACAGTTGCGCTTCCGTCAAGGATGGAACGGGCTGCGAGGCACAGCCGGCCAGCGCCAGCGCGCAGACGGCGAGACCAATGATTTTGAACATCGTTGTCTCCTTTCCAATAATCAATCTTTACTGGACTTCTGAGGCTCTGTTCGCATTACGTATTGATGAGCTGTCTTCCAAGCCCTGAAATGACGAAATACTCGGGCTTGAGGTCGCCCTTGTACCACTCGGCCATGCGCATCCAGGCCAGGTAGTTGGGC
>CAIXNB010000087.1 GCA_903920695.1 uncultured beta proteobacterium | reverse complement strand
TGCCCACTATGGGCGTAGTTCTCCCCTGACCATGTATAAATTGCTCAAGGCAAATAGCACATTAAGCTGGACCTCGTTCTTGGCCAGGCCCTTGTAGCCTTCAGGCTGATGCTGCTCAAGTGCAGATCTGTCGCCTTAGCAAAGCGCTTGATCGTGTCCTTGATCGGTTCGGTCAGCACGACATTGGCCTTCGGTGCCGACAAGACCCAGTTCACCCTGGTGACAGCTTTGCCAGAATTCAACTCACCACGCAATCGCACTTGCAAAACATCGCCACGTGCGTTGCGGATCAGCTGCTCCGGCAGGGCACTCCAGGGAACAGACGCTGCCATTTCGCAAGCGCCAGCGATCGGTTTCAACGTGCCAGTGACATTTATCGCCGGTGCAGCTTCATAAAAGAGCACCTGCCCACGATACTGACCGGCGCATACTTTGACCATGTTGGCCGGCAGCACCAAGGCGACATCGATCTTTGACCCATCAATAGGCCCGATGCGAATCGACTGAACAGGTGCCGCGCAAGCATGTGCAGCAGCGAAGATGATGGCGCAGTGAGCCCACTCGCCCACAATCTCCTTGCTAATTCTTATGTTCACCGGTTGGCGTTACGCCCAGTCGAACGATTTCAGCTTCGGCTCTTTCAATGACGGCAAAAAACATCTGGCACGCTTGCTGCGCTGCGAACAGGCTTTCCAGGAAGATTTGCGCGTCATGCATATATTCGTGCACCAGGGCGTTGCGGAGTTTGCGGGCTGCAATAAATGCATCGGCGCTGACGACCAAGTCTGTCTTTTCGGCCACCGCCAGCGCGTCCAGCAGTGTCTTGCTGTTTTCTCCAACCAGGGCAGCAAAGCGCGGCAATAGCTTGTCGCCCAAGTGGTCTTGCAGCCTGCCAAAGCGGCTTACAAAAGCTTCAACCTTTTCTGCAACGTCCGGTCGACTTCCCAAGGCTTGAACCCAAACAAGATCAATCGGCAGCGCAAACAGAGTGCTTTGACTGTAACGCAGGTGCTTGGCCTCTCTGCGCGCCAAGTCGAGCGCCAGCAGTGCACCGTGCACGTGTTCAGGCAGGTACAGGCGGCTCATAACCGGATGCCGGTTTGATGTGCAATCTCCAGCACGGCGGCCGGCGGGGTAAGCACATCTCTCAAGATGATGTCGATTTTGCGGTCGCCAAGTTTGCGTATCAGCGAGACATAGAGTGCACCGACGGTGGTAGCGCGGTTGGCAACCGGGCGATCGGTCTCAAATAGGAGGTCAATGTCGCCCCCCTTTTTCATATCGTCAGCACGCGAACCAAAAAGGATGACCCGCGCCCCCTCACCAAGCACCGCAGTGGCCGTTTCCTTGATAGCTTGAATTTGGTCTGGCGTGAGTCGCATGACGGCATTTTACGCAACACAGTATCGACTGGCCTTTGGCGGCAATATGGAATGACACAGCAGTGTTAGCACACGTCAGTGTTAGCGCTGCGCGACGCCGCGTGCGGTGCGAACTCACAACAGCTCACCACCCCACCCACTTGCCCACCAACTCCTTCATCGCCCGGCCGCTGCCATCCAGTGCCAGTGCATCAGGCAACCAGGCCAACAGGCCGGGCGGGGGTGCCTGGCTGGCTTCAAAGTCGGTCGCGGCAGGGGTTACTTGCAGACCTTGCGCGGTAAAGAGGGCGAAGGCGCGGGGCATGTGCAGGGCTGATGTGACCAGCAGGATGCGGTCAATGCCGCGTGCCTTGAGTAGTGCGGCGCTGAAGGTTGCGTTCTGACGCGTGTTGCGGCTTTGTTCTTCCAACAGCAGGGCTTGCGCTGGCACGCCCAGATCAGCCAGGAAGATGGCCATGGCGCGGGCTTCCGAAAAGGCATGCCGTTCTGGATCGCTGCCGCCACTGAGCAGCAGCAGCGGCGCTTTGCTCGCATGAAACAGGCGCGCTGCAAACCAGACCCGGTCGGCGGCAGAGTTCAGGTCAATATCGGAATTGTTGCCAGATGGCGGTGACAGCGCGCCACCCAGAACCACAAGAGCTTGCGCCTGCGGCAGCGCTGAAATGGGAACTTGCGGATACTGGTTCTCGACCATGCCGCCCAACCAATGACTGAGCATCGGCAGGGACCAGATCCACAACCAGACAAAGGCCAGCGTCGTCACGGCCATGCTGCTCAGAAATTAATTGGAATCTGGCCCCAATTAATTTTTGCGACTAATTCGCCTCGCCGAGACGTTCGGCAATTCTGCCGATCAAAGCTTCATTGAAGTAAATGCCATGGCTACGCATCTCATAAGCTGCCTTGAGAAAAGACGGAATCAATCCTGTTGACCGTGCCTTTGCCAAAACGCCGAGGGTGCCGGTTACCTGTAAACCCATGTAATCAGCCATATTTCTGCCCAACTTTTCATCCATCAGAATCAGAGAATCGGTATGCTGGGCCGCCAACAACAGCGTGTCACGCTCGCCCCGGTCAAGTTCAAAAAGTGCGGGCAAATGCAGTTGACTTTGAACGGCTTGCACACGCACCCAAGGCAGAGTTACCAAATTTGGCACCACAATGCGCCCACCCTCGCTGCACTCTGCCACTACGGACGGCGCAACAAAGACTTCGCCAAAAATCGATGGCAAAAGGTGCAGCAAATCAATACTGCTGAGCGAAATGAAAGGCGTGGTATTTGAAAAAGCTTTGGCGCTCAAGATTCCTGACCCACCTGTGCTCACCGAAAGCTGACCCACCGAGTGCGCGCCTGTTTGTGATCGGTCGCGCACGAAGGACTTCAAGCTGAGGTGTGGCGGCTGC
>CAIXNB010000086.1 GCA_903920695.1 uncultured beta proteobacterium | reverse complement strand
CGTGCCGGCGCCGGCCTTGCTCACGCTCGGAGCGGCGCGCCGGGTATCGCCCGGCGCCGAGGCGGTTGCCATTGCGCAGGACCGGATCAAGGAGAAAGCGCATTTCGTGCGCTGCGCCGTGCCCTGCGCGCCCTACGCCGTGATCGAGAACGCGGCGCAACTGGCCGCGGTGCGCGACGATCTGCTGCCTGGCATCCTGAAGACGGCGCGCCTGGGCTACGACGGCAAGGGCCAGCAACGCGTGAGCAATCGCGCCGAGCTGGCGGCGGCCTGGGACGCGCAGAAGGGCGTGCCCTGCGTGCTCGAAAAAATGCTGGCGCTGAAAGCCGAATGTTCTGTGATCGTGGCGCGCGGCGCTGATGGCGTCTGCGTCAATCTGCCGCTGCAACGCAACCTGCACCGCGATGGCATTCTGGCCGTGACCGAGGTCTTTGAAGGCAATCTGCCGGCACCACGGGTGGCGCAAGCCATCGCCGCAACGCGCGCCATTGCCGAGCAGTTGCAGTATGTCGGCGTGCTGTGCGTTGAATTTTTTGTGCTGCAGGACGACTCGCTGGTGGTCAACGAGATGGCGCCGCGCCCGCACAACAGCGGTCACTACAGTCTGGATGCTTGCGACCTCTCGCAGTTCGACCTGCAGGTGCGCACGCTGGCCGGTCTGCCGCTGCTGCAGCCGCGCCAGCACAGCCCGGCCATCATGCTCAACCTGCTCGGTGACCTGTGGATTGACGGCGTGACGCCGCCCTGGGATCAGGTGCTGGCGTTGCCTGGTGCGCATCTGCACCTGTACGGCAAGCTCCAGGCCAGCAAGGGGCGCAAGATGGGGCATTTGACGCTCACCGGCGCCACGGTGGCGCAGGTACGCGCCACGGCCCTGCAAGCGGCCAGTCTGCTCGGCATCGCACCGTTCTGAGCGCGCCCGCATGATTCTGGACGGACGCGACGCGGACGCAATCAAGGCGGCGGCACAGGCGATTGCAGCCGGTGAACTGGTCGGCCTGCCGACCGAGACGGTTTACGGTCTGGCGGCCGACGCTGACAAGGCCGCTGCCATCGCGAAGATATTCGCCGCCAAGGGCCGCCCGGCGAATCACCCGCTGATCGTGCACGTGAGCGATGCCAGTGCTGTTGCGCACTTTGCCCGCGACACCCCCGCCTTTGCCCAGGCCTTGATCCATGCCTTCTGGCCCGGACCGCTGACGCTGATCCTGCCGCGCCAGCCGGGTGTTGCGGCAGCGGCGGCGGGTGGCCAGGATTCGATTGGCTTGCGTTGCCCATCGCACCCGGTGGCGCAGGCGCTGCTGAAGGCCTGCCTCGCGAGCGGCAGCGCCAATACGAAACCGGTGTGGGGCATCGCCGCACCGAGCGCGAACCTGTTTGGCCGCGTCAGCCCGACCACCGCGCAGCATGTGCAAGAGGAGTTCGGAGCGGACCTGCTGGTGCTTGACGGTGGCGCTTGCAGCGTCGGCATCGAGTCCACCATCATCGATTGCACGCGCGGTGTGCCGGTTCTGCTGCGCCCCGGTGCCGTTACCAGCGAGCAGGTGCGGGCAGTATGTGGCATGCGGGTGCTGACGCAAGAGGCGATGCAAGCAGCCGGCAAAGCTGCGCCGCGCGCATCGGGCACGCTCGAATCGCACTACGCACCGAACGCCAAGGTGCGCCTGATGGACGCCAAGGCGCTGCAGACCGCACTCGATCTGCTCGGGAGCGACGCCGATGGCAAGGCTGGCGCGCCGGTCATCGCCACCTATTCGCGCGTTGTGCTGCGCACGCCATCCGCCACAGTGCTGCGCCAGCGCATGCCCGACGATGCCGCTGCCACGGCGCAGCAGTTGTTCGCCGTGCTGCGCGCCTTCGATGCCCAGGGCGTCAAACTGATCTGGATCGAGACGCCGCGTGATACGCCCGAGTGGGACGGTGTGCGGGATCGCCTGCAGCGCGCCGCTGCCGGCTGACCTGAATCCCCGCCGCTGTATTTGTTGAAACCTAAAAATCGCAGTCACCCGACGCCCGCGAGGGCTGGCGGCGGGGACGGCAAGATGGTTTGACGAGTAATTCGCTCGCAGATGTAGCCCGCCAAGCCGCGCCCAGGGCCTCAGCGCCTGCTGTCATCGCTGCGGTTTGCGTTGCTTCCAACACAAGCCTCAATAGTTCACCCCCGCGTCAACCCCGCAAGCCACTCGACCGTTAAGAGCGTCTGTCGGCGATCCCTCAGGTCGCGCAGAGCAACCCATTCCCAGGAAACACCATGAAAAAACTCATCGCCCTTGCCGCTGTTCTGTCTGCTTTTGCTGTCTCCAGCATTGCCCAAACCAATGCGCCGACACCACCTGCACAAGCACCCGCCGCTGTCGCTGCTGCTGAACCGGCTGCTCCCGCCAAGGCCAAGGCCGTCAAGCCTGCCAAGAAGGCCAAGGCCGCCAAGCACGCGAAGAAAACCAAGCACGCCAAGAAGACTAAAGCCAAGGCCGCATAAGACCCTGAAAGCGCCCGTCACCGGGCGCTTTCAGTTTGTGGGGCTCTCAGGGCTCCAGCCACCGCCCAGCACGCGGTACAGCGTCACTAGGTTCTGCTGGTACTGGACCTGTACCTGTACCAGTGCCTGCTGCGCTGCGAATAGCGAACGCTGGGCATCCAATGCATCGAGATAGCTCGCCACGCCGTTGCGGTAGCGCAGGTCAGCCAGTTTGTAGCGGTCTTGTTCGGCCCGTACCAGGGCTTCCTGTGCGTGCAACTGCGCGCCCAGCGTGGCGCGACCGGCCAGCGCGTCCGCCACTTCGCGGAAAGCCGTCTGGATCGCCCGCTCATACTGTGCCGTGGCGATGTCGCGGCCCACTTGCGCCAGTTTCAAATTCGCCTGGTTGCGCCCGGCATCAAAGACCGGTTGCAGCAACTGCGGCGCAAAACTCCAGCCGCCTGATCCGGCTTTGAACAGACCGCTGAGCTCGCTGCTGGCACTGCCCACGCTGCCAGTCAGCGTGATCCGGGGGAAGAAGGCGGCGCGTGCCGCGCCGATATTGGCATTGGCCGCGATCAGTTGCTGTTCGGCCTGACGGATGTCGGGCCGGCGTGTCAGCAGGTCCGAGGGCAGGCCGGCTGCCAGTTCGGGTAGCAGGGCGGGCGCGGTGATCGGCCGATCAGCCGCGAGTCTTGTCGGCAATGCTTGACCCAACAGCAGGGCCAGTGCGTTCTCGTCCAGGGCGCGCTGGCGCGTCACCTGGGCCAGTGCAACGCGCGCCGACTCCAACAATGACTCTGCCTGGCGCACGTCGATCTGTGAGCTCGCACCATTGTCAAAACGCAACTTGGTCAGACGCTGCGATGCTTCGCGCGTGAGCAGTGTTTCTTGTGTGACGCGTAGCAGTTCCTCGTCGCCCTGCAGTGCCAGGTAGCTGGTCGCCACGGCCGCTACCAGGCTGATCTGCACCGATTTGCGCGCTTCCTCGGTGGCCAGGTACTGGGCCAGTGCTGCGTCGGAAAGACTGCGGATGCGGCCGAACAGATCGATCTCATAGGCCGTCACCAGAAGGCCCGCTGTATAGGTGCTGCTGATGCCGCCGGCAGTGGTCGGCAGGCGTGAGCCGCTCAGGCCGGCGTTGACAGTCGGCCATTGGTCGGCGCGGCGGATGTCGTATTGCGCGCGCGCTTGCTCGATATTGAGCACGGCCAGTCGCAGATCGCGGTTGTTCTCCAGCGCCAGCGCGACAAGTTGCTTGAGGCGGGTGTCCGTGAAGAACTGACGCCACTCGATTGCGGTCGCCGCCGTCGCATTCGCGCTGCCGGCGGTTGCATCGGGGAATGTGCTCGCGACTGGCGCGACCGGGCGCTGGTAGTCCGGTGCCATCGACCCGCAAGCCACCAGTGTCAGCGCCAGCGCGGCGGCACTGACGCCCTTGAGTGGTATGAATCGGATGCTCATGGCTTGCCCCCCGTCAGTGCCGGCGTGGCTGCGCTGTCGACATCGAGTTCGTGCGCGTACTTGAGGCGCTGGCGCTCGCTGCCCTTGAAGATGCGGCGCACCACAACAAAGAACAGTGGCACAAAGAACACCGACAAGGAGGTCGCCGAGATCATGCCGCCCATGACACCGGTGCCGATGGCATGCTGGCTGGCGGAACCGGCGCCGGAGGCGATCACCAGCGGCAGCACGCCCAGGATGAAGGCCATCGAAGTCATCAGGATCGGACGGAAGCGCAGGTGCGCCGCTTCCAGCACGGCTTCAACCAGACCGCGGCCCTGGGCGTGCAGGTCTTTCGCAAATTCGATGATCAGCACCGCGTTCTTGGCAGACAGGCCAATGATGGTGATCAGGCCGACCTTGAAGTAGATGTCATTTTCCAGTCCGCGCAAGCCCGTGGCCAGGGTCACGCCGAGCACGCCCAGCGGCACCACCAGAATCACGGCGAACGGGATCGACCAGCTCTCGTAGAGCGCGGCCAGACACAGGAACACCGCCAGCAGCGAGAACGCAAACAGGTAGATGGCGGTCGAGCCGGAGAGCTTTTCCTCGCGCGATTGTCCGGTCCACTCATAGGCAAAGCCCGGCGGCAACTGGCCGACCAAGCGTTCCATTTCGTCCATCGCGGCGCCCGTGCTCTGCCCCGCTGCCGGCTCGCCCGCGATGCGCATGGTCGGGTAGCCGTTGTAGCGGATGGTCTGCATCGCCCCGGTGATCCATTCGGTGTGGGCAAAGGCCGACAGCGGCACCGGCTGGCCGGCACTGTTGAGCGCATTGATCTTCAGCAGGTCTTCGGGCTGCATGCGTGCATTGGCTTCGGCCTGCACCACGACGCGCTGGACGCGGCCCGCGTTCGGGAAGTCGTTGACGTAGGAAGAGCCCAGCGCCGTCGAGAGCGAGGTGTTGATGGCGCTAAAGCTCACGCCCAGCGCGTTGGCCTTGTCGCGGTCGATGTTGAGTTGCAACTGGGCCGCGTCTTCCAGACCGTCCGGGCGCACGGCGGTCAGCAGCTTGCTTTGCGCTGCCATGCCGAGCAACTGATTGCGCGCGGCGACCAGCGCATCGTGGCCGTTGCCGCCGCGGTCCTGCAGACGCAGGGCGAAGCCGTTGGCGCGTCCCAGTTCGGGGATTGGCGGCGGGCTGACCGGGAAGATGAAAGCGTCGCGGATGCTCGCCAGCGCACCGAAGGAGCGGCCCACCAGTCCCTGGGCCGAATGGGCGGCGCCGCTGCGCTCCTTCCAGTCTTTCAGTGTGATGAAAGCCAGGCCGGTATTCTGACCGCTGCCAGCAAAGCTGAAGCCCAGGATGCTGACCATGCTCTCGATCTCGGGCTGCTTGAGCATGAACTCCTCAACCCGGTTCATGACACCGCCGGTGCGGTTGACGGTGGCGCCCGGTGGCAATTGCACGTTGACCAGGATGTTGCCCTGGTCTTCATTGGGCAGGAACGAAGTCGGCAAGCGGTTCAGCAGCAACACGACCACGGCGATGATGGCGGCGTACAGCACCAGGAAACGCCCGGTCTTCTTGAGCAGGCGCGCGACCCAGCTTTCATAGCCTTTGGCCGTGGCCGAAAAGCCGCGGTTGAACCAGCCAAAAAAACCGGTCTTGGCGTGGTGGTGGCCGGCCACGACCGGTTTGAGCAGGGTGGCACACAGCGCCGGCGTGAACGACAGTGCCATGAAGGCCGAGAACAGGATCGAGCTCAGCATCACCACCGAGAACTGACGGTAGATGTTGCCGATGGAGCCGCTGAAAAAAGCCAACGGCACGAACACTGACACCAGCACCACCGTGACACCGATGATGGCGTTGGAAATCTGGCTCATCGCCTTGCGCGTGGCTGCCAACGGCGACAGGCCTTCGGTGCTCATGATGCGTTCGACGTTTTCCACCACCACGATGGCGTCATCGACCACGATGCCAATCACCAGCACCATGCCAAACATGGTTAGCACATTGATCGAGAAGCCCAGCACCTGCAGCACGGCGAACGTGCCCAGCAGCGCGATCGGCACCACCAGCGTCGGGATCAGCGTGTAGCGGATGTCCTGCAGGAACAGGTACATCACCAGAAACACCAGTATCACGGCTTCGATCAGGGTTTCGATCACCTGGCGGATCGAGATCTCGACGAAGCGTGAACTGTCGAACGGAATGACTGCCGTCACCCCCGGCGGGAAATAGGGCGAGAGCTCTTGCAGGCGTTTCTTGACGGCTTTGGCCGTGGCCACCGCGTTGCCGGTGGGCGAAAGCTGTACGCCGATGCCGGTCGAGGCCTTGCCGTTCAGGCGCGACTGTGTGCCGTACGACTGTGCGCCGAGTTCGACCCGTGCCACGTCTTTCAGTCGAACCGTTGAGCCGTCGGCGTTGGCGCGCACCACAACCTCGCCGAATTCCGTGGCCGAAGTCAGTTGGCCCTTGACGACCACAGTGGCAAAAATGGCTTGCCCTGCCACATTGGGCAGGTCGCCGATGGTGCCGGAGGCGACCTGCGCGTTTTGCGCGCCGATGGCGGCGATCACGTCATTCGATGACAGCCGGTAGCCGACCAACTTGGCCGGGTCGATCCAGATGCGCATGGCGCGCTCGGTGCCGAACAACTGGGCCTGGCCGACGCCGGGAATGCGCTGGATTTCGGGCAGCACATTGCGCGAGGCGTAGTCACCCAGCGCCACGGGGTCCAGCGTCGGGTCACTCGACGACAGGATGGTGAAGAGCAGGAAATTGGTACGCGCCTTGTCCACGCGCACACCTTGCTGCGTCACGGCCTGTGGCAGGCGTGGTGCGGCGCGGCTCAGGCGGTTTTGCACATCAACCTGCGCCAGATCGGGGCTGGTGCCGGGCTCGAAGCTCAGCGTGATGGAGCCGGTGCCGTCGGCCTGCGCCACGGATTCGACGTAGATCAGGCCCGGTGAGCCGTTCATCTCGCGCTCAATCACGCTCAGCACGCTGTCTTCGAGCGTTTGCGCCGACGCGCCCGGATAGGCCGCCGAGACGATGATGGAGGGTGGTGCCACCGACGGGTACTGCGCCACCGGCAACTGCGTGACGGCCACTGCGCCGAAGACGACGATGAAGAGGGCAATGACCCAGGCAAAGATGGGCCGGTCGATAAAGAATTGCGCCATGCCGCGCTCCTTATGACCGTGCGGCCGAAGCGGCGGCCGAGGCCGGTGTGGCCGCTGGCGCTACCGGTGCCGCTCCGGGCGGGCTCCAGGGCACGGGCTTGGCCCGTGGCGCCTTGCCCTGCAGTTTCTGGAAGCCGTCGACGACGACCTGCTCGCCTGGCTGCAAGCCTTCGAGCACCACCCACTGTTCATCCTTGGCGCTGCCAACCTTGACCGCGCGCGTGCTGACCGCGCCGTCAGCGGCAACGACCTTCACGCTGTCTCCCTGCGAACTGCGCTGCACTGCCTGTTGCGGCAGCAATATGGCCGAATTGAAGGCGGCCTGTTCCAGCCGCGCCCGCACATACATGCCGGGCAGCAGTGTGCCTTTCGGGTTCGGTACTTCGGCGCGCAGTGTGATCTGGCCCGAACTCGGATCCACCGTCAGGTCCGAGAACAGCAGTTTGGCTGGCAACGGGTAAAGGCTGCCGTCGTCGAGCACGATGCGCACGGCCGCACTCGCTTTGTCGCCGGCGGTCTTGAGTTTGCCGCTGGCAATTTGTGCGCGCAGGCGCAGCACATCGGCCACTGGCTGTGTGATGTTCACGTACATCGGGTCGATTTGCTGCACCAGTGCCAGCGGTGTCGCTTCGCCTTGCCCGACCAGGGCACCTTCGGTCACCAGGGCGCGACCGATGCGTCCGCTAATCGGTGAGGTGACCGCCGCGTAGCCGACGTTGATCTGCGCCGTCTGCACGGCCGCCTTGCCGATGGCGACGTCGGCCTGCGCCTGTTTGTGCGCGGCGACGGCGTTGACGTAGTCCTGCTGGCTGATGGCGTTGGCGTCGAGCAGCGGCTTGTAGCGTTCGGCCTGTGCTTGCGCCTGCATCAGGTTGGCTTCGGCGCGCGCCAGCGAGGCCTGTGCGCTGGCCAGTGTCGCGCGGTAGGGCGCGGCGTCGATCTCGAACAGGGCCTGCTCGGCTTTGACTTCAGAACCTTCGCGGAATAACTGGTGTTGCAGGATGCCCGCCACGCGAGCGCGCACCTGTGCCACACGCGAGGCCTCAGTGCGTCCGGGCAGTTCGGTCATCAGACCGACCGTGCCCTGGGTCACGGTGACGACGCCGACCTCGACCGCCGGTGCCGCAGCGCCGCTCGCAGCAGGAGGTGCAGCGCTTTGCCCGCAGCCTGCCAGCAGTGCAGTCAACATGGTGCCTGCCAGCACCTCACGCGGCTGCGTTGACGCAGCCAAGCCATTCAAGATGTATCGCCCGATGAACATGCACAAACCTTTCGATGAAACCAACCCGATCCCAGAGCGGGGCAGAAATAGACCGCACAGTGTAAGCCGTAGAGTAAATTTGCCCCCACGCTTGTGGCTACGCAGCTCTTCGAGAACACTTCGTATACTGCGCTGCCCCCCAAGGGAGCTAAACCCGCCTTCGGGCGGCCCGGCGGCAGGTTTGCCCCGGTGTTAATCAAGGTCATGCAGCGCGCTTAGAATACACGCACTGGCTGCCTCAGGCATTCCAGTAAACGCTAGGGGTGCTGTCCATCACGCGATGGGCGGCTGAGAAAACACCCTGGAACTTGATCAAGGTAATTCTTGCGCAGGGAAGCGTCGCCAAGCCCGTCCGTTCCAAACCGGGCCTGTTTGGCACTCCCCCTGCCGTCGAACAAGGAACATCGATGGCACTCTCTTTGAAACTGACACCGCTGGCCGCGGCACTCGCTGCATTGGCCAGTATTTCCGCATACGCGCAGACTGTGCCGCAGCGCATGGAGACCGTCACGGTCACCGGCAAAGCGGCGCCGCTGCTCGATGTCGACAACGCCGACGTCGGTGGTTTCGCCGCGCCGCTGGCTAAAACGCCGCAAAGTGTGACCGTGCTGTCGAGCGACCTGCTCGACAGCATGGCGGCGCAGTCGCTCTCAAAGGTGCTCAAGCTCGACGCCTCGCTATCCGACAGCTACAACACGACCGGCTACATCGAGAGCGTCTCGGTGCGCGGCTTTCTGCTGGACCAGAGCGGCAACTACAGCCGCAACGGGCTGGCGATCTCGAACTACGCGCCGATTGCGCTGGAGAACCAGGAGCGAATCGAAGTGCTCAAGGGCGTGGCCGGCTTGCAGTCCGGCGTTTCGGCGCCCGGCGGCCTGATCAATTACGTCACCAAGGTGCCGCTGAAGGACGCCTTCACCGCGGTCTCGGTCGGTGGCGACGGCAACGGCACGGTTAAGGTCCATCTCGATGCGAACCGCGTCATCGGCGGCCTTGGCCTGCGCTTGAACGTGGTTGACGAACACCTGGACTCGCATTTCGACCAGGCCAGCGGTTCGCGCCAAATGCTGAGCCTGGCACTGGCCACGGCTCTCGGGCGCGACACCTCGGTCTCGGCCAACTTCGAATACCAGCGCAAGAGCCAGCCCTCGGTGCCGGGGCTCGGCTTGCTCGATAGCAATGGCGATGGTGTCGGTGACGCGCTGCCCAGCCCCATCAATCCACGCTTGAACCTGAACAACCAGAGTTGGTCGCTGCCGTTTCAGGTCAGCGCCACGACCGCCGAGATTGCGCTCAATCACCGCTTCAGCGCCGACTGGCAGGGCCGCTTTGCCGCCAACACGCAGACCAGCAGCATCAATGACCGGATCGCCTTTCCGGATGGTTGTGGCAGTGTTTATCCGGGTCTGTGTGACAACGGCAATGTTGACGTTTATGACTTCCGCAGCGAAGGCGAACGGCGTAGCCTGCGCAGCTGGGACGCGCGTCTGGACGGCAAGTTCCAGGCGCTTGGCATGCAGCAGGCGGCGCGCTTGGGGCTGAGCGGTCGCAGCCGCCGCGCCGATCTGCCGGCACTGCAGGCTTACAACTATGTTGGTACCAGCAACATCTTCGCGCCGATTGCGCTAACCCCCGATCCGACGCTGACCGTCCTGAACACCAACAGCCGCGAGCGTGCGCTGGATGCCTATGCCTCGCTCGTCTCGGACCTCGGCGCCGGCGTGCAATCCTTCATCGGCCTGCGCGTCTCGCGCCTGAATCGGAGCAGCGAACAGAGCGACGGCAGCGAGGCGGTCTCGATCGAGCAAACCGTCAGTACGCCGTGGGCCGGCCTGGCCTGGACACCTGCGGCTGGCACCACGCTCTATGCCTCCTGGGGTCAGGGCGTGGAGCTGGAAGCAGTGCCGAACAAGCCGGCCTTGTTCGCCAATCCGGGCCAGGTGCTCCCGGCGCTCAAGAGCGAGCAGACCGAGATCGGCATCAAGTGGCAGGCGCATGCGCGCTTGCTACTCACGGCGGCTGCGTTCAGCATCGACAAGCCATATGCTGATGATCTGCCCGGCACGGTCGCCGATCCCCTGCCGCTGCGCGTAGCCGGTGCCAAGACCGCGCGTCATCGCGGCTTCGAGTTGACGGCGGGCGGTCGTGTGGACAGCGCACTGTCATTGCAGGCCAGTCTGATGGCGCTCGATGCGGTCTACACGCAGGCAATCGACCCGGCTCTGATTGGGCAGCGTGTGACCAATGTGCCGCGCTATAAGGGCGCGCTGTTTGCAGACTACAAGATCGCCGCCGTGACGGGCCTCTCAATCAATGCACTGGCCAGCTTCGAGGGCAGCAAGACGGTGACCACTGACGGCAGCGTCGAACTGCCGCGCGCCTGGCAGCTCGATGCCGGTGGCAGCTACCAGCAACGCCTGGCCGGTCATGTCACGACCTGGCGCCTGAATGTCGAGAACGTCACGAACCGCAGCTACTGGCGCGAGGCGCCGACCACCGACTGGGGTGGCATCTACCTGTTTCCGTCAACCCCGCGCACGGTTCGCGTCAGCGCCACGGTGGAGTTCTAGTCCGTGCTCGCTACCGCGTTCACGTTATTGGGCTCGGCTGTTACCTGGCTCGAGTTGATCGCCTTTTTTCTGGCGCTGGCCAACATCGCCTGCAATGTGTTCGAGATCCACTGGGGTTGGCCGCTGACGATCATCGCCAGCGCGCTTTACGCCTGGCTGTTTTACGCCAGCAAACTCTATGGCGAGGCCGGCGTCAACCTGTTCTTTGTCGCCACTGCTTTCTGGGGCTGGTGGCAGTGGCTGCGCGGGCACCGCGCCGGCTCTGACGCTGCGCTGCGTATTGCGCGAATGGACGCGCGCGGCTGGCGCTGGTGCTTGGGCGGCTACGCCGCGCTCTGGCTGCTGTGTGCGCTGCTGCTGCGCAGCGTGACGGACTCCGATGTACCCTGGGCCGATGGTTTTGTTACGGCTGGCAGCGTCGTCGGCACCGTGTTGCTGGCGCGCAAGCTGATCGAGAACTGGCCGCTGTGGTTGCTGGTGAACGTGGCCAGCATCGCCTTGTTTGCCTACAAAGGCTTGCAACTGACCGTGCTGCTGTATGCGATCTTCTTTGTGCTGGCGATCTGGGGCTGGCATGGCTGGAAGCAGCGCATGGGTCGCCAGTCCATCGACGGGCGTGCGCCGTGACGCCAGCGCGCGCCATTTGCATCATCGGCGCCGAGAGCACCGGCAAGACGACGCTGGCGCGACTGCTGGCCGCGCATTTCGACTGCCCCTGGGTGCCGGAGTATCTGCGCGAGTTCTGCGAGGCGCATGGTCGCACGCCGATGCGTGACGAGCAGATGCACATACTGGAGACGCAACACGTGTCCGTGCAGTCGGCGCAACTGGCGGCCCGGCGGCGCGGCGCGCCCTTTGTCTTTTGCGACACCGCGCCGCTGCTGACTGCGATTTACAGTGAATTCGTTTTTGGCGATGCCGCGCTCTATGCGCGGGCCCGAGAGATGCACGCCAGCTATGCCCTCACGCTGCTGCTGGCACCCGACATCGCCTGGGTGGCAGACGGCCTGCAGCGCGATGGCGAACAGGTGCGCGGCCCCGTGACGCAGATGCTGATCCGTGAACTCGCAGCCCTGCCGCAGCCCGTGACCACCATCGCCGGCCAAGGCGGCGCCCGCCTGAGCGCAGCCGTCGAAGCCGTCACGGCACTTGGCGCACCCAGTCATCCGTAGTCAACTCAGGCGTCATCCAAGCCCCCACCGTCGTCATTCCGGGCTTGCCCCGGGATCCACCGCCACGCGCAGCATGGATTGCGGGTCGGGCCCGCAATGACAAATCGATGGTTCAAAATACCAATGGCCGGTTTATGTCTGCCATCATTGGCGCGGCCATAAGTTGCAACAGCTTTGTCATTGCGATTCTCTTTGGGTGATGGTATCTTTGGGCTGGCGAACCGGCAAAAAATATAAGGACGTCAGCCTGGTCGGGACTTCATGCTATCGAAAGAACAGGCCAGCACCACTGCGCAGCATTTGCATGGCAAACCGCGTCACCACTGAATGGAGCAATTTATGAATTCATATTGGCAAGCGCTTTCGCCTCTGCAAAAAACGCTGATAAGCTGTGTCGTCACGGAGTGCGTGTTGTTCCTTCTTCTGCTTGCAATCACTCGCTCCAGTTTGTCCGCAATCGTTTGTTCCGCTGCATTCTTTGGTCCTGCGTCACTGGTGTTCGGACCGTCGAAGATCGGAAGAGCGTCGTGTAGGGAAAGAGTGTCTTCGCCTGTG
>CAIXNB010000085.1 GCA_903920695.1 uncultured beta proteobacterium | reverse complement strand
GCCGCAGGCGGTGGCCACTGGGTTGCCCGACAGGGTGCCGGCCTGGTAGACCGCGCCCTGCGGCGCCAGTTGTTCCATGACGGCGCGCTTGGCGCCAAAGGCGGCCAGCGGCATGCCGCCACCAATCACCTTACCCATCACCGTCATATCGGGCTCGAAACCCGGCAGTTCGCGTGCGTAAACACTTTGCGCACTGCCCAGCGCGACGCGGAAACCATTCATGACTTCGTCGAACACCAGCAGCGCGCCGTATTGCGTGCAGAGTTCGCGGCAGCGTTTCACGAAGGGGATGGATGCGCGCACGAAATTCATGTTACCGGCGATCGGTTCGATCATCAGGCAGGCCAGTTCCTTGCCGTGCAGGACGAAGGCCTGTTCCAGTTGCTCGACGTTGTTGTATTCGAGCACGATTGTGTGCTGCACCACTTCGGGCGGCACGCCGGCGCTGGTGGCGTTGCCGAAAGTGGCCAGGCCGGACCCGGCCTTGACCAGCAAGGCGTCGGCATGGCCGTGGTAGCAGCCCTCGAACTTGATCAGTTTGCTGCGACCGGTGGCGCCGCGCGCGAGCCGGATTGCACTCATGGCGGCTTCGGTGCCGGAGCTGACCAGGCGCACCATGTCCATCGACGGAACCAGGCGCAGAATGGCTTCAACCAGTTCGACTTCGCGTTCGGTTGGCGCGCCGAAGGAAAAGCCTTCCAGAACCGCATCCTGAACCGCCTTGACCACCGCCGGATGTCCGTGGCCCAGAATCATCGGACCCCAGGAGCCGATGTAATCGATGTAGCGCTGCCCGTTGGCATCCCAGAAGTAGGCGCCTTGTGCACGTTGCACGAAACGCGGTGTGCCACCGACTGCCTTGAAGGCCCGCACCGGCGAATTGACGCCGCCGGGGATAACTTTTTTGGCGCGCTCGAAAAGGGTCAGGTTGCGATCAGTGGTATTTGTCATGAGAAGCGGTTCCAGAGAGGTGATGGATTAGGGCTAAAGTTGACAGCGCTGACCCCGATGTCGGGAGCAGTCTCTGGCAGTGGTATTTCTTAAGGCAGAATGTCGAGGGCGATGGCCGTGTTACGCAGGCGCAGCAACAACGTTTTTATTCAATGATTGCATTCTATTGGAAGGCCTTTTAAGCCGTGAGTGAGACTAAAACCTGGATGTGTTTGATTTGCGGCTGGATCTATGATGAGGCGCAGGGGGACCCTGAGCATGGCATTGCGCCGGGGACGCTCTGGAGCGCCGTGCCAGTTAATTGGACCTGTCCCGAGTGTGGCGGTCGCAAGGAGGATTTTGAGATGGTGCAACTCTAGGCGCCGGCAACGGATGCACGAATCCATGCAAGCCAATGCTGTTCTGAGCGGCGCCGACGGGCTGGCGGCCCCGGACCTGGGGCGCTTGTCCGGGGCGTTTGAGGAACTGCGTCAATCACTTGACGGCTCGGTCAAGGCCTTGCGCCGCTTTGCGCGTGATGCTGAACTGTCGACGGGTTCTGATCTGAGCGCGCCCGACCTCGGGCCTTTGCGCGCAGCGCGCCAGCAATTGAATCAGGCGGCGCAGGCCCTGGAGAGCACCGGTATGGCGGCGCCGACCCGCGTCGTGCGCGCGATGGAGTCACTGGCCGAGCGCTTCGTGCAGCAACCGCAGTCCTGCAGCGATGCGGCTGCCACCAGCATGGGACGTGCCGCATTCGCGGTGACAGACTACTTGGAGCGGGCTCTCAAAGGCCGGCTGCTATCACCCGTGGCTTTGTTTCCGCAGCACCGCGCGCTGCTGGAACTGCTGGGCGCTGAACGCGTGCACCCGGCCGATCTGTGGCCATTTACCTGGCGCTGGATCGATGTTGAGCTGCCCCTTGTGTGTGAGCCACTGGTCCGCGACGCAGCGCTTCAATCCCGCTTCGATCAATCGGCCCTGAGCGTTCTCAAGTCAGGTGAGCTTGCGGCTGCCGGCACCCTGCGCGACATCAGCCTGGGTTTGGCTGCGGTACAAAGTGCGCTGCACATGCGGGTTTTCTGGCAGGTCAGCGCCGCTTTCTTTGAAGCGCTGGCCCTGGGGCTTTGCGCCTTGGACCTGTACGGCAAGCGGGCGCTATCGCGGATTCTTCTGCAGGACCGCATGCTGGCGCGCGGCGATTCTGTCATCGCTGAGCGATTGATGCAGGATTTGTTGTTCTTTTGTGCCCAGGCGGCACCGACTGCGCCGGCTGACGGTCTTGTGCTCAAGGCGGTCAGGTCAGCCTATGGCTTGAGCCAAGCGACGACGGTGGACTATGAAACGCCCGTGCTTGGGCGTTTCGATCCGGCGCTTGTGGTGCAAGCACGCAGGCGCCTGGCGGCGGCAAGTCGAAGTTGGTCCGAAGTGGCGGGCGGTGACGGCGGTGAGCTGGCGCTCGATCAGTTTGCACTGGTGAGCGATTCGGTATTGAAGCTGTTGCCGCAAAGTGCTGACCTGGTGCGCGAATTGATGCGGGCAATTGAAGCCACCGAACACTCGGGTGAGCCACCGGCCGCGGCGCTGGCGATGGAGGTGGCGACCGCGTTGTTCTACATGGATGCGGTTTGCGAAGACCTGGACACGGCCCAAGCGCAAACGCTTGAACG
Source organism: uncultured beta proteobacterium (assembly GCA_903920695.1). Classification (GTDB taxonomy): domain Bacteria; phylum Pseudomonadota; class Gammaproteobacteria; order Burkholderiales; family Burkholderiaceae_C; genus Rhodoferax. Next base: position 3,758 of record CAIXNB010000085.1, on the reverse strand, counting down.
CGGCGCCCGCCTGGCGCGGCGGCTTGAGCAGGTCAACCGGGGCGGCCAGTCACAGCCGCTTGAGACGTGGATGCAAGACCATTACCGGATCTGCAGCGAGCGGCAGGTCAGGGGCAGCGTGGTCGACGAACTGCGCAAGACGCAGACGCAGGTTGAAGCGTCAATGGATCGGTTCTTTCGCGATCCGGCGGATAAACAGCCCCTGCAAGAGGTTCCCAGTCAACTGGCACAGATGCGCGGCATGTTCTCGGTTCTGGGGCTTGAGCAAGCGGTGCTGGCGGTCGTGTCAATGCGCGCCAGTGTTGAACAGTTCCTGCTCGATGAAGTTGACGTCGAGTCTGCACGCCAAGGTGTTTTTCTGCGGCTCGGCAACAGCCTGGACGCCATCGGGCTATTGATCGGCGTGCTCGCCTATCAGCGTGAACTGGCGCGCAAACTGTTCTCCTACGACGAAGACCTGGGTGAATTCAGGTGCCTGATGGGCAGCGCGACAACCGCCGTTTCCGCGACCCGTGCCAGCCGGGTTGACCCGGCGCTGGAAGATCAGACCAAGGTGATCGGGACTTTGCGCATTGCGCTGCCCCTGTATAACGTTTATCTGAACGAGGCCGATGAATGGTCGCGCCGCCTGATCACCGAAATCAGCGAGTGGGCACTGGAACTGCACCGGCCGGTTTTTGACAGCACGATCGAGCTGGCGCAGTCCCTGTCACGTGCATCCGAAACGGTCGGCTTTGCTGTTCTGTCGGAGACGGCTGGTATGTTGGAGCAGGCGCTGCGACATGTGCGCCTGCAGTTGCCGGGCAGCGCCGCGCAGGCCAAAGTGTTGGTTGAGACGGCGGAAATGATTCGACGTTTGTTACATCAATTTGCGGCCGGTTTCCTCAAACAACCAGACCAGACGCTGCTGACAACACTCAAAGAAATTCTGGATACCGGGTCGAGTGTCGCTGACGGCAGCGAACCGTTCGATAGCTTGGCTGCCGAGCGCTTGCTGGGCTTTGTCGACGAGGCGACTGGCTTGCTGGCGCAACTAGGGGCTGTCCTGCGGCAATGGACAGCGCGCCCAGACAACCTCGGCGCGCGCAGTGAGGTTTTACGGTTGTTGCGCTCGTTCAACGCGAGCGCCCAATTGGCCGGCGTCATGCGTCTGAGCGAACTGGCGCAGCGCATGGCCTACGCCATCGAGCAACTGGGCGTCGAATCCCTGAACAGCCCTGGTTTGGCGTTTCTCGCCCCTGAGTTTGAAGCGCTTCAGGCCAGTTTTGAGCGCTGGCGCAGCGCGCCGGGGCGCGCCTGAGTCTGGCGCCTCGCCTCTGTGCCTATTCGGCCTTGATGGCCTGCGCCGCAATCACGCCACCGAGCAAGGCGGTATCGAGTTTGATGCGGTTGGCCAGGCCCTCAGCCGAGGTGCCCACCACCTGCCAGCCCTGCTGGAATAGTTTCTGACGCATTTCGGGTGTTCGAGCGATTTCACTGAACAGCGCAGACAGCTTGAGCGCGATTGGTTTGGGCAGTGACTTTGGCGCCGCGATGGCGTTCCAGATCTCCAGGCTGAAGCCCGGCACACCTGCTTCGCTCATGCTGGGCAATTCCGGCACCAGGGTGCTGCGGCCACTCGAAGTGACGCCGATGGCACGCAGCTTGCCAGCCCTGATCTGGGCCAGCGCCAACGCGGGTGGCAGCATCGCCAGTTGCAACTGGCCGCCGAGCATGCCATTGGCCACCTGCGGGTAACCGGGGTAGGGCACATGCACTGGATTGATCCCGGTCTTGCGCTTGAGCCATTCCATGCCGATGTGACCAACCGTGCCGACACCGGGTGTGCCGTAGCTCCATTTGTCACCGGCCTTGCGCGCGGCAGCCAGGAACTCCTGCGCATTGGCGCCGGGTGCACTGATCGGCGCCGTCAGAACCAAGGGCGAGACGCCAATCAGACTGATTGGCGTCAGATCCGTGAGTGGGTCATAGTTGAGCTTTGGATTGAGCAGTTTGGCAATCGTCATGTTGCCGTTGATCATGAGTCCGATGGTGTGGTCATCGGTCGCCTTGGCAACATAGTCGGCTGCGATATTGCCGCCGGCGCCGACCTTGTTTTCAACAATCACCGTCTGACCCAAGGCCCTGCTCAATGGGTCTGCGAGTGTACGCGCCGTCAGGTCGGGCGAGGAGCCGGCCGGAAAGCCGACGATGATGCGAACGGTCCTGGTTGGCCAGGCGACGGATGCTATTGAGGCGGGCTGGGCCAGGGCCCAGGTGGAAAGCGTGGCCAGCGCGATGACCATTGCGGCGCGACGAAGTCTCGGGAGCTTCATTTTGGATCCTGCCTGTGGAAAAGAGAGGAGCCTATTGTCGCCGAGCGGCGTCAGCGCCCGGGTCAGCGCTTGCAGCTAGCGTTCAGGCGAATTCGATCAGCGCTTTCTTCATCTTCTTCATGGCCGCCACTTCGATTTGGCGGATGCGCTCGGCGCTCACACCATACTCTTCCGCCAGTTCGTGCAGGGTCATGCCGCCTGAGTTGTCGTCGTTGACCTTGAGCCAACGCTCCTCGACAATGCGCCGGCTGCGCGCGTCGAGCGCTTCAAGTGCGCTGGCAATGCCGTCGCTGGCCAGTACGTCACGCTCGTGGGCTTCGATCATGGCGGTTGGCTCGTGCCGGCTGTCGGTCAGGTAGGCAATCGGGCCAAAGGCATCGTCCTCGCCGTCGGCCGAGGTCGGGTCGAGCAGCACATCGCCGCCCGAGAGCCGGGTTTCCATCTCGATGACCTCTTCGCGCTTGACATGGAGCTCGCGCGCCATGCTCTCGATCTGCTCCTCGTTGAGCGAGTCGCGGTGCGTGCCGGCATCGGCCGCCGCATCGTCGGACTTATAGCGCTGCTTCATCGAGCGCAGGTTGAAGAACAGCTTGCGCTGGGCTTTCGTTGTGGCGACCTTGACCATGCGCCAGTTCTTCAAGATGTATTCATGGATCTCAGCCTTGATCCAGTGCAGCGCGTAGCTCACCAGTCGCACGCCGTGATCGGGGTCAAAACGCTTGACCGCCTTCATCAAACCGACATTGCCTTCCTGAATCAGGTCGCCATGTGGCAGGCCATAACCCAGGTACTGGCGCGACACTGATACCACCAGACGCAGGTGTGACAGCACCAGTTTGCCGGCGGCGTCCAGATCGTTATCCTGCCGGAATTTGCGTGCAAACTCCTGCTCCTGCTCAAGCGTGAGCATGGGCAAACGGTTGGCAGCCGAAATGTAGGCGTCCAGATTGCCCAGCGACGGAACCATTGCCCACGGATTCGCAACCGTGAGCGCACCAGTGGAAACGTCAGTGTGATAAGCCATAGCGAACCTCCGTATCTCTTACAGGTAGATATATTAGCACTCTATTGAGTTGAGTGCTAATTTGAAAGTTCAATCCGATTGATAGTTAAATTTTCAGTCGCGTGGTGTCGATTTCCGGTGATTCTGAGATGCACGGCGGGCTGGCTACTTCCTTCCAATCAGAAATGCTTTGCCTTTTGAAGCAGCAAAAAGGAGTGGCCGTCTTTCATCGCTTGCCAAAAGATTGAGGTCGAACATGGCACGAACTGCAAATAGATTGGCAAGATTTGTCAGAAAAATTCTGGAGACGTGACCTACTATCAACAAGTTTGGTAGAGGCATACCGCTTGGATACTGAACCTCTGACCACTGCCCATGTGGTTGGAGCCTATTTCAACCAAAGAGAGAGACGACGATGTTGAAGAACGACAAAAAAACCT
>CAIXNB010000084.1 GCA_903920695.1 uncultured beta proteobacterium | reverse complement strand
GGATGCGGCTTCTTTTAACTCATCAAAGTATTGATTCCGTTTACCTTTAAAGTCTTTTCTGGTAATGCGAACCCGGAATTTTGTAGTTTGGGTTCCATCCTTGTTCTGCCACGTTGTGGATTGAATGCCCCGTGGTAGTGCTTTTGTAGCCATAATTTGGTTGATTTTCCGGGTGAATCGTTGGGCGAATTTTACCCTAGTTCACCAAAAACGGGTGAATTTATTCATGGTTGCTTTTACAGTGAGATTCTAAAAATGTCTAATGAAATCAACAACTTGCAAGACAAAAAAACTTTTGAAACGGTCGTTTTAGGTGGTGGCTGTTTTTGGTGCACGGAGGCAGTGTTCGTCAACGTCCGGGGCATCGAGGACGTGGAAAGCGGTTATTGCAACGGGCAGACGGTGCAGCCGAGTTACGAACAGGTCTGCAGCGGCAGCACCGGACACAACGAGGTCGTCAAGCTGCGCTTCGACCCGCAGCAAATCAGCGTGCGCGAGATTTTGGAGATCTTCTTCCTGATTCATGACCCGACTACATTGAATCGCCAAGGCCATGACAGCGGAACGCAGTACCGCAGCGGCATCTATTGCTCGACGCCCGAGCAAGCCAAGGTGGCGCGGGCGCTGTTACAGGAGATGGCGCAGAGCGGCGTCTTTGAGCGGCCGCTGGTGACCGAAGTGCAGCCGCTTTCCAACTACTGGCCGGCCGAGGACTACCACCAGGATTTCTTTGCAAAGAATCCGCAGCAGGGCTATTGCATGGCCGTCGCCGCGCCCAAGGTCAGCAAGTTTCGCAAGACCTTTGCGCGTCTGGTGAAGTGAAGCTCGCGCAGCGGAACTGAGACAATGGGACTCCAGCGCAAACCTTGACCCCTATGCAACGCATTGACCATTCCCTGCTCAGCAACAGCCTGGGCAGCCACAAGACGCTGACCAGTTTTCACTACGGCACCGCAGGTTGCGGTCCCAAGATTTACTTGCAGGCGAGTCTGCACGCGGAAGAACTGCCGGGTATGCTGGTCGCGCATCACCTGCGTGCCCTGCTCGAAACGGCCGATGCCGCTGGTGCGGTGCGCGGCGAAATCATTCTGGTGCCAGTGGCCAATCCGATCGGGCTGGCGCAGCGCCTCAATCACAAGGCGATGGGGCGTTTTGAACTCGACAGTTCCGAGAACTTCAACCGTTACTACCCTAATTTTGCCAAGGCCATCGGGCCGGCGTTGTACGACGTCCTGGGCCAGGACGCGCAGGCCAACGTCGTTCTGGTGCGACAGGCGATTGGCAATTTCCTGCGCAGCTGGGCGCCGGCGAGCGAACTGCAAAGTCTGCGCCGCACGCTATTGCTGCTCGCGCACGATGCCGATTACGGGCTTGACCTGCATTGCGACAGCGAAGCCGTCATGCACTTCTACACCGAAGAAAACTGCTGGCCGCAACTAGCGCCACTGGCGTGCTTTCTTGGCAGCCAGGCCATCTTGCTGGCGCGCGATTCGCTCGCGTGGTCGTTCGACGAATGTCTGTCCGGCGTCTGGTGGCAACTGGCGGACGCGCTGAAAGCTGCCAACCCCAGCGTGCCCTTGCCGCAGGCTTGCTGCAGCACCACGATCGAGCTGCGCGGTGAAGCCGACGTCAACCACACGCTGGCGCAGGCCGATGCGCAGGCTCTCTTCGCCTGGCTGCAGCATGTGCAGGCCCTTGCCTGCGAGGCCGCACCGCCAGTGCCGCCATTGAAGTGCCAGCCGACGCCGCTGGCCGGTTCCGAAACCCTGAATGCGTCGGGTCCCGGTGTTGTGGTGTTCGCGGCTCAAGTGGGTGCTGCTCTGCAAGCTGGAGACTTGGTGGCTGAGATCATTGATCCCATCGCCGGGCAGACGCAGCGCGTCGTGGCCGGTGTGGCCGGCATCTTCTACGCCCGCACTCGCGAGCGCTACGTTCATGCCAGCGGTGAACTCGGCAAGATTGCCGGCGCCAAGGCCTTTCGCAGCGGCCCACTGCTGGGCGCCTGAGCGTGAACAGCCCGGTAATGTCGGCCCTGTTGCCGGTGGTCTTGCTGATCGCCATCGGTTTCATAACGGGCCGCGCTGGCTGGATTCGACCCGAAGCCAGCAAGGACTTGTCGAACCTTGTTTTCATGGTGCTGACGCCGGCCCTGCTGTTTCGCACCATGAGCACGGTGCACGTCGAGCAGCTCGACTTCCGGCCAGTGGCGATGTACTTCGTCGCAGCGGCCTTGCTGTTTGCAGCGGTGCTGGTCTGGCAGGGTTTCACGCGCCGTGCCACCGTGCTGGCGCTGGCCGCCACCTTTAGTAACACGGTGATGATTGGTGTGCCGCTGGTCGGCCTCGCTTACGGCCAGGCCGGTCTGGTCATGCTGTTCACGCTGATCTCGGTGCACGCGCTGGTGCTGCTGACACTGGCCACCATCATGCTGGAACTGGCCGTGGCGCGCGAGGCCGCAGCCAGCGGCGAGCAGGCCGGGCGGCACATGGCGCTGACGGTGCTGGCCGCAGTGCGCAATGGCATCTTTCACCCGGTGCCGCTGCCGATCATGGTGGGCCTGTTGTTTGCACAAACGGGTTGGGTGCTGCCGGAGATCGTCGATAAACCACTGGCGCTGCTGGGCAATGCGTTCGGCCCGATCGCGCTGCTGCTGGTTGGTGTCACGCTGACCCAGGTGCGCGTCGGCACCGATCTCAAGGGCGCGCTCGGTCTGGCGCTGATCAAGAACCTGGCGTTCCCGGCCCTGGTGGCGTTGCTGTCCTGGTCGCTCGGCTTGAGCGGCCTGTCGCTGTCGGTGATGATCGTGGCAGCATCGATGCCGATCGGCGCCAACGTGTTCCTGTTTTCGCAGCGCTACCAGGTAGCGCAAGAACTGGTGACCACCAGCGTGGCTGTGTCAACGCTGCTGGCGCTGCTGACGGTGTCGCTGGTGATGTCTTTGCTCGGTGCAGGGTAGGGGCCGGGTCCATGGATTGCGGGTCGGGGCCCGCAATGACACTGCAATCTTGTCATCCCGGACCTGATCCGGGATCCAGTGCCACGCGAATCATGGATTGCGGGTTCCTGAATCAAGTTCAGGACAGGCTCTGCCCGCAATGACAGCATTCGTTCAGGGCGCCAAACGCTCGCGCAACCACACCGGTTTGCCGTCGGAACCCGTGCCGTCCTGTGTGTAGCGCAGCCGGTCATGCAGGCGGCTCTTGCGGCCTTGCCAGAATTGCCATTGCTCGGGCTTGAGCCGGTAGCCGCCCCAGTGCGGCGGCCGTGGCGGCTGCAACAGGAATTTCGCGCCAAATTTGGCTGCATTGGCGATCAGCACACCGCGTCCGCTGATGACCTCGCTTTGTGGCGAGGCCCAGGCGCCGATGCGTGAATCGAGTGGGCGGCTGTGAAAGTAGGTGTCGCTTTCCTCGGCGCTGACTTTTTCCACCAAACCCTCGATGCGCACCACGCGTTCAAGCTCGACCCAATGAAACTGCAGCGCGGCATAGGGGTTGCCGGCCAGTTCCTGACCCTTGCGGCTGTCGTAGTTGGTAAACCACGTGATGCCGCGTTCGTCATAGCCTTTGATCAGCACGACGCGGGTTGATGGACGCAGGTCGCTCGCCACCGTGGCCAGTGTCATGGCGTTGGGTTCGGGAACTTGCGCCGCGATGGCTTCCTGCAGCCATTGTTCGAACTGGCGCATTGGGTCACTGTGTGATGCGCCCTCATTGAGTTCGGCGCGTTCATAGCTTTTGCGAAGATCGGCAAGAGAGGTCATGGCTGCAGTATAGGCAGAGTCAGCGCTGCTGGCTGGAACCGCATGCACCGTTTTCGCTTGCGCCTTAGTTGCATGCACCAAGTGGGCCTGAATATCCCGTCTTCTTTGCTGCTTTGGCGTGCACCAAACACCCTAGGATGGGGCAGCATAAGAAAAGGGTTTGGGTGCCTCAAGGGAAACTATGAATTCTTGGCCTCGCCGCCCCGCAGGAACGGATTGAGGCGCTTTGATTCGCAGCGAGCAGGCGCACACTGAAAAGTTGATATCAGGTGGCGAGATACCGAGAGAACAGGGGATTGACATGCATGACTTACCACCTACCAGGTCTTTGAGCATTTCCAAAAAACTGGGATTGCTCGTCCTTTGGCGATGCAAGCGGTCAAGACCCTGCATCGGGCGTTCATGTGGAAACCGTCGAAGCCATGATCCTCTCGCGATCGGTGAGTATTGCCATCGGCTCTGCTGTCCTGATCGTCATTTTGCTCGGGATTGGTCTGATGATTGCACGCTCTGTCACGCGTCCAATCGAGCGCGCGGTGGGCATTGCCGAAATGATCGCAGCGGGTGATTTGACGAGCCATATTCAGGTTCGCACCGGCGCATAGGCCGGTCAGAACAGCGTCTCGCGGTAGCGCTCTTTGCCGTCGAACAGCACGGCCAGGATGCCCGCCTTGCCGCGCGCATCGATGGCGATCAGCATTGCGACTTTTTCGCCGCCCTGCGGCCGTTCGATCTGCCGGCCACTGCCTTCAGGCACGTAGTACTGCTCGATACCGTAGCGCACCTGCAGGCTGCGCTGCTTGACGCTTTGATTGCTGGCCCGGTCGAAGGTGTTTTCGTTGACGGATTGCACTTCACCCCGGATTGCCAACAGCCCGGACGCGATGGCACTGCGCTGGTGGTGCACAGAGACGGCTTTGGCGCCGGCGGCCTCGGGCTTGAGCGCCACCCAGACCGTGTCGTGACGCTTGAAGTCCTTATCCCCCGCGACCGCAGCTTCGCCGTCGAGGCGCAACTGGCTGATCGAATACGCCAGGCGCGCATAGTCGCCCATGAACAGCGAGCGTGGGTCAACCGGTTCTGTTGGCAGCAGGACCGGCGTGCCGGTGTTGAGCGTGTACTGCTTGTCGGCAATCATCGCGCCCAGCGCAGCAACTTCAATCAGCACCAGCAGCATGATCTTGGGCCAGAGTTTCATGTTCTCGCTCCGTCTTGCATGCGTTGCATCAGTGTCTTGCGCCGGCGCTCCAGCCAGCCGCCGACCGCCAGTAGCAACAGACCGCCAGCGATAAAAAAGAGTGCGCGGTCCAGCAGCGACCAGAAGGCGTCAAAGTAGCGCGCCAGCAACCACGCTGAAAAGCCCATGAAGGCATAGCTCAGCAACTTGGGCTCACCGCGGCGAATGCCGAGGTCCCCGATCCAGTACAACAGACCCAGGAACAAGGCGTTCCAGATCAGTGCCGACAGGCCGTTGTTGCGCGGCATCATGACCTCGACCGCCAGCATCGCGGCAAAGGCGAGCGCCAGCGCGCTGCCGATGCGCAGCCGCAGTGGCGCCAGTTCGCTGCTGCGCACGAGCTGGATGATGCCAATGGCATACAGCGCTGTGGCGACAGCCAGGCCGGCGAGCCAGGGCGCGAGTTCGACCGCTGCCTCGCTGTAGCGCGAACCGAAATCCGCAAACGTAAAGGCGAAGACGCCGGCCAGCCCGGCGAGCAGAAGATCGGCGCGCACCGCACGCGCGATCCGGTGTTCGCTCGCCTGCGCCATGGCCCAGCAGCCGGCCAGGCCAAGCAACTGCAGTGCGAAGAGCCGGATGTGGGCTTGTGACTTCGAAGTTTCGTTGAACCAGGCTTGCGCGTGCCAGCCCATGATCCAAAGTATGCACAGGGCGCCCCAGGCTCGCGCAGCCGACTTCCAGTCGTGTCGCCATAGCGGTATGGCCGCCAGCGCCAGATAGACCAGCAGCGGCCAGTTCATTGTCTGGTAGCCGAACTGCTCATTGAAGGTCCACAAGGCGGCCAGTGCAATCGACGTCAGCATCGCAGTGTGCGAGCCGAGTAGCCAGGCTGTCAGCAGACCACCGACCGCCCACAGTGCGATGCCGTCCGGAAAGTGCGCGTCGATGTGGTAAATCTGACCGATCAGCATGATGGCAGCACCGAAGAACAGCACTGACAGCAGCGCCATACCTTCTGCCAGTTTGGGCAGCGTGCGGCGCGTCATGCAGAAACCATGCGCAACATGACTGCCGGCAAGTGCAAGAACAATGAGCACAAGCTTGATGATCTTGCTGATTTCCATCCAGTGTGCGGCGAACCAGGTGATGACGCCGACGCCGAGCAGCAGTGCGCCTGCCAGCGCGAGCGACGAGTCCCACGCCATCTTCGATTGTCGGGCCGCGTGGTCAGCCAGTATGGCGCGCGCGCCCTCGGCGCTGACCCAGCCTTCGTCTTGCCAACGTGGCAGTTCCTGCGTCAGCCGTTTGCCAAATCGCCAGTCGTTCATCGCGTGTCTCACTAAGACGGTGGAAGGCTGCGGACGAGTACCCCCGCCCACCTGGCGCCTATCTTATCGTCTGGTTCGACGGCATGGCGGTTTGTGCGGGCCGATTACGCCGTTCATGAATTTCGCCCACGTCAACCGGTTGTGCCACTTGGTAAACGCTTGGTAATGTCGTGCACTGCGCTGCCCACACTTTCGCAGTACCATTCGGTTTGTAATTTTGTTACCACTATTTCCTGTCCATATGAAACTCCACCCCATAGTCGAGGCCGTTACGGCGGGCATCCGCCAACGCAGTCAGGTCACACGCAACGCGTACTTGGCGCGTCTGGCGTCGGCGGCGCAGCGCGAACCCGGTGCCGAACGCCTGGGCTGTGCCAATGTGGCGCACGCCTTCGCGGCGCTGCCGGCCAACGACAAACTGCGTGTTGTAGCCGAGCGTGGGCCCAACATCGGCATCGTCACCTCCTACAACGACATGCTGTCGGCGCATGCGCCGTTTCAGACTTACCCAGCGCTGATCAAGGCCGAGGCGCGCCGGCTTGGCGCCACGGCGCAGGTCGCGGGTGGCGTGCCCGCCATGTGCGACGGTGTGACGCAGGGCACGGCCGGGATGGAGCTGAGCCTGTTCTCGCGCGATGTGATCGCCATGGCAACCGCCGTGTCGCTGAGCCATGACGTGTTCGATGCGGTACTGATGCTGGGTGTTTGCGACAAGATCGTGCCGGGTCTGCTGATCGGTGCCCTGCATTTTGGTCATTTGCCGACGGTGTTTGTGCCGGCCGGTCCGATGACCTCGGGCCTGTCCAACAACGAGAAGGGCAAGGTGCGCGAGCGTGCGGCGCAGGGTCTGGTCGGGCGCCCTGAACTGCTGGCGGCTGAGTCGGCCGCCTACCATGGTCCAGGCACCTGCACGTTTTACGGCACGGCCAACAGCAACCAGATGTTGCTCGAAGCGATGGGCTTGCACGTGCCGGGCACGGCCTTCATCAACCCCGGCGCTGAACTGCGCGATGAACTGACGCGCGAAGCCGTGCGAACGGTGCTTGGCAACACAAAGACAAAGCGCTTCACGCCTATCGGAGAGATCGTTGACGAGCGCTGCATCGTCAACGCCATGGTGGCGCTGCTGGCCACGGGCGGCTCGACCAATCACCTGATTCACTGGGTTGCGGTGGCGCGCGCCGCGGGCATTGTGATCGACTGGGATGACTTCTCGGCCTTGTCCGATGTTGTGCCCCTGCTGACGCGTGTTTATCCGAATGGCAGTGCCGACGTGAACCAGTTTCAGGCAGCGGGTGGTCCCGGCTTTGTGATCCGCGAGTTGCTCGACGCCGGCTTTATGCACGCCGATGTGCTGACCAACCGCGCCGGGGGTTTGCGCGAATACACGGGTATTCCGGCAGCCGATGGGCAAGGCGGCTTGCAGTGGCGCGTGGCCGATGCCAGCCGGGATGACAGCGTGGTGCGGCCCGTCAGCGCGCCCTTCAGTGCAAGCGGCGGTCTCAAACTGTTGCAGGGCAATCTGGGGCGCAGTGTGATCAAGGTCTCGGCCGTTCCCGACGACCGCCTTGTGATCGAGGCGCCGTGCCGCGTCTTCGATTCGCAGGAGGCGCTGCAGCAGGCTTTCCATGCTGATGAACTCAATTGCGATGTCGTGTGCGTTGTGCGCTGGCAGGGGCCACAGGCCAATGGCATGCCTGAGTTGCACAAGCTCACGCCGCCGTTGGCGGTACTGCAGGGCAAGGGCTACAAGGTGGCGCTGGTGACCGATGGCCGCATGAGCGGGGCCTCGGGCAAGGTACCCGCTGCCATCCACGTCTCGCCCGAGGCGGCTGCTGGCGGCGCGCTGGCGCGGCTGCGTGATGGCGACCTGATCCGCCTCGATGCCATGGCCGGAACCTTGCAGGTGCTGCTCAGCGATGCCACGTGGGCGGCACGCGAGGTGCTGACCATGCCTGATACTCTGCGTCAGGCCAATGCGGTGGGCATGGGGCGCGAACTGTTTGCCGGCATGCGACGCCATGCGCTGACAGCCGAGGCTGGTGCTTGCACTTGGCTTTAGGTTGGAGATCTGATGAACATCGAAAAAAAATTGACTGCCCTGCAGGTGATGCAGGACGCTCCGGTGATTCCGGTCATTGTGCTGAACGATGTGGCCCATGCCGTGCCGCTGGCGAGGGCTCTGGTTGCCGGTGGCATTCGCATGCTCGAAGTGACGCTGCGCACGGAGCAGGCACTGGCCTGCATTGAGGCGATTGCCAGAGCCGTGCCGGATGCGGTGGTCGGCGCCGGTACGGTGCGCAGCCGCTCCGATGCGCAGGCCGCTGCGATGGCCGGTGCGCGTTTTGCGGTGAGTCCCGGCTACACGGCTGCGCTTGGCCTGGCTTGCCGCGATGTTGGTCTGCCCCTGTTGCCTGGCGTTGCCACTGGCAGCGAGATCATGCTGGCGCAGGAGGATGGCTTGACCGAACTGAAGTTCTTTCCCGCCATGCAGGCCGGCGGAACAGCGCTGCTCAAGGCATGGAGTGGGCCGTTCTTCGACGTCAGGTTTTGCCCGACCGGTGGTGTCACCTTGCAGAATGCGCCCGAATTTCTGGCCTTACCCAATGTGGTCTGTGTCGGCGGCTCCTGGCTGGTGTCGCCTGATGCGCTGGCACAAGGTGATTGGGCGCGCATCACCGCGTTGGCGCGTGCCACCCTGGCCCTGAAAAAGTAGACCCTTACAGAGCTCTTTCGATCAGCTCAATCTTGTAACCATCCGGGTCGGTGACGAAGGCAATCACCGTGCTGCCGCCCTTGACCGGACCCGCTTCGCGCGTCACCTTGCCGCCGGCGGCCTTGATCTTTTCGCAGGCGCCGTAGACGTCGGGCACGCCCAGCGCCAGGTGGCCGAACGCCGTGCCCTGCTCATAGGAATCGACGCCCCAGTTGTAGGTGAGTTCGATCTCGGCGTGTTCCGGGTTCTTGCCGTAGCCGACGAAGGCCAATGTGTACTTGTAGTCCGGGTTCTCGGTCTTGCGCAGCAGTTGCATGCCCAGGACCTGGGTGTAGAAATCAATCGAGCGCTGCAGGTCGCCGACGCGCAGCATGGTGTGGAGGAATCTCATGCTGCCGATTGTGACGCAAGCGGGAACACCAGGCAGGTCGTAGTGGCGTGGGCATAGAGCGTGCCGTCGGGGCCGATGAGTCGGCCTTCGGCGGTGGCCAACTGTCGCCCGCAGTGGATGACTTTGCCCTCGGCGCGCACACGGCTGACTTTGGTCGTCAACGCGCGCACGATGTTGACGCTCAGCTCTGCCGTGGTGTAGGCCTGACCCGGCGCCATGCGGGTATGAACCGCGCAACCGAGTGCCGAATCGAGCAGCGTGGCAAACCAGCCACCGTGCACCGTTCCCATGGGGTTGAGGTGGGCCAGCCCGGGTGTGCCCTGAAACGTGGCATGACCGAGAGCGACTTCAACCACGGTGAAGTCCAGCGTTTGCGCGATCTGTGCGGAGGGCAGTTCGCCGCGCAGCATGGCCAGCATGAATTCGAGCCCGGTCTTGCCGGCGACTTGCTCTTTGGTTGCGACACCCGGACCGGGGCCGGCGGCCATGGCCTTGCGGATGATTTCTTCTTGGGCTAACCAGGTTTCGAGGTGGTTCGTTTTGCTCATAGTGCTTTCGTTCTTCGATTAATGTTGCATATGCAAGTATTGTAGCTACAATGCGGCGCATGATTGCCAATCCACTTTCAAGCATCGAACCGGCGGCTGCCAAGCTGCAGGGCTGCACCAATCTCAAACTGCGCCAGTTGACGCGGCGCATCACGCAGCATTACGACGCCGAACTGGCGCGTGTCGGCCTGCGCACGACGCAGTATTCGCTGCTGTCCCATGTTCTCAAACTTGGACCGATCCAGCCCGGTGCGCTGGCCCAGGCCATGAAGATGGAGGCTTCGACCTTGACGCGCAATCTCAAACCCTTGCTTGCGGCAGGCTGGGTTGACATGGCGGCGGGCGCCGATGGGCGCAGCCGCCTGATCAGCATCACAGACTGCGGGCGTGACAAGCGCCAGGCGGCGCAGCGGCACTGGAAGGTGGCGCAAACCAGCCTGAACCGCCTGCTCGGCATGCCACGTTTGATGACACTGCACACGCTGATCGACGAGGCGCTGGAACTGCTCTCGCCAGCTACGAGCACAGCCAGCAATGAATAAGTCGCTGACCCCGAGCCAGCCGGCAGTGGCCGCCTGGCTGGTGCTGCTGGCGGCAGCCGGCACCTTCGCCGTGACCATGGGCACGCGCCAGACCATGGGCCTGTTCCTGAGCCCTCTCAACACGGCCACCGGAATCGGTGTTGGCAACATCAGCCTGGCTTTTGCCTTTGGCCAGTTGTGCTGGGGTTTGACGCAGCCCTTTGCCGGCGCTATGGCGGATCGGGTCGGCGCCGGGCGGGTGCTGCTGGTTGGCGCTTTGCTCGTGGCACTGGGGACTTTTATAACGCCCTGGATGAGCAGCACCGCCGGTTTGACCTTCTCGATTGGCATACTGGCCGCCGGTGGCGCCGGCATGGCCGGCCCGGCGGTGTTGATGGCAGCCACCACGCGCATGATTCCTTCCAGCATGCGCGGGCTGGCCACCGGCATCGTCAACGCCGGTGGCTCGTTCGGACAATTTTTGATGGCGCCGATTGCCGGCGCCTTGATGCTGGCCTTCGGCTGGGCCAACGCGATGCAGGTGCTGGCGTTGATTGTGCTGCTGGCTTTGCCGGCGGCTTATCTGCTGCGCGGCCAGGCCGGCCATCCGCTAGCGGCCGGGCAGGCGCCGCTTGGCGCGCTGGCTGCGGTGCGTAAAGCCTTGCACAACCCAAGTTATTTGATGCTGGCGGGCGGCTTCTTTGTCTGCGGCTTTCATGTGGCTTTTCTCGGCACGCACCTGCCCGGCGTCGTCGCCATGTGTGGTCTGCCGCTGCAGTACGGTGCCTGGTCGTTGGCCATGCTCGGCCTGTTCAACATTGTCGGCAGCATTGCCATGGGCTGGGCCGTGGGCCGCTGGCGCATGAAGTCCCTGCTGTCGCTGGTCTACGCCACGCGCGCGCTGGCCGTGCTGCTGTTCCTGCTGGCGCCCAAGAACGCCGTTGTGATGCTGGCATTTGCCGCTGTCATGGGCTTAACCTTTTTGTCCACGGTGCCGCCGACCGCTGGTCTGGTGGCCAAGTTCTTTGGCACGGCCAACATGGCGACGCTGTTTGGCGTGGTGATGCTGACGCATCAGGTCGGTGGTTTTCTGGGGGCCTGGCTTGGCGGTCGCGTGCTGGAGGCCACCGGCAATTACAACGGCGTCTGGTACATCGACATCGTGCTGGCAATTGGTGCCGCCTTGCTCCATTTGCCGATCCGTGAGGCGCGCATTCCGGTGCGTGCAGGATTGGGCGCATAAAAAAAGGGCTGGTCTTGCGACCAGCCCTTAAGGGATCCCTGAACCTGTAGGTTACGAAAGGACCCGAGGAGACAACCTTTAGAAACGCGAGTTTCTCAAAATCTGACTTGACTTAAGTATCTCAGGGTTTTCCCTATTTTTTTAGAGATCACCGTCAAAAATGCCTATTTTTTTTCAATATTTCTTCAGCCCGGTCTGTCAATTAACGCTTTTTCGAAGCGGGCTTGGCAGCATCCACAGCCGAAGCGGCCACAGCATTGAAGTTGGATTGGGCGACATCGGTTGCCTGCTTGACAGCCTTTTGCACCGATTCCAGTGCATTGCTGGCGGCAGCAACGGCGCTCTTCATCACGGCAACAGCGGTGTCAGAACCAGCCGGTGCGTTCTTGGCGGCGTTGTCAACCAGACCCATGAATTTCTTCTGGGCGTCCACAGCCTGGCTTTCAACGGTCTTGCTGAATTCAGCTGTGGAGCCGGAAGCGATGTCATACAGGTGACGACTGTAGGCAGCGGTCTTTTCAGCCAGGGGTTGGAACATGGCGGTTTGCACAGCCATCAGTTCTTGCGCGTCTTTCACGCTGAGCAGAGCCTTGGCGTGCTCGGACGTTTCAGCCAGTGCGGCCTTGGAAGCGGTCAGGTTCAGTTCAACAATCTTCTCGACGCCTTCAAAGGCTTTGGCGGTCAGACCCATCAGGGTTTCGAGGTTTGCTTTTTGTGAAGCCAGGACTTGTTCGACGGTCAACATATGAGTATCTCCAGTAGGGTGTGGTAACAAGGGTATCTGCGCCGAAACCTGGGACTTCCGGGTTTATGTTGCAGTGCAGCATGGGTCGAATTATAGGGATGTCTTTCGCGCTGACAAGTGTTTTTTGCTGCAATGCAACATATTAGACCGTGAATTCTAGAAATCGGGTTATTCACGGTCTTGTCACAGGCTGTCAAGCCGCTTTTTTGGGTCGGCGCGAGTTGGATCAAAGGACGATCTTCGCGCACTGGCAGAATCAGGGACCATGAGTGAAAAGAAATCCGAAAAACCCCAGGCTGAGCCGCGCACTGCCTACAAGGTGTTTCGCAGCATCGGCACGCGCTGGATGGACAACGATGCCTACGGCCACGTCAACAATGTCGTCTATTACAGTTGGTTCGATACTGCGGTCAATGCCCACCTGATCGAGCAGGGCGCACTTGACATTGAGCGCAGCGAGGTCATCGGCCTGGTGATCGAGACCCAGTGCAACTATTTTGCACCGCTGGCTTTTCCGCAGATGGTGGATGCCGGCATTCGCGTGGCCAAACTGGGCAGCAGCAGTGTGCGCTATGAAGTCGGCCTGTTCGCCCAGGGCGAGCCGCTGACTGCGGCCAAAGGGCACTTCATTCATGTCTATGTTGACCGCCACAGCCGTCGCCCCGTGCCCTTGCCACCCCAACTCAAATCTGTTCTGGAGAAACTTGTATGAACCCTATTTCAGTCGACGATGCCATCACCTCGCGCATGGCGGTACGTGCCTTCACCCAGCAGAGCGTGCCGCGCCAGACGCTGGAGGATCTGCTGCAGGTGGCCAGTCGCGCGCCATCGGGCACCAATACCCAGCCCTGGAAAGTCTACGTCGTGCAGGGCGCCAGTCGCGCCGCTTTGGTTGACAAGGTTTGTGCCACCCATGACGCAATACGCGACAACCCGGCGCTGGCGCTTCAATACCAGGAAGAATACGACTACTACCCGGCCAAGTGGTTCAGTCCCTACATTGAACGCCGGCGCGAGAACGGCTGGGGCCTTTATGGTTTGCTCGGCATCGGCAAGGCGGACCGCGACCAGATGCACATGCAGATGCAGCGCAACTTCCGGTTCTTCGATGCGCCAGTCGGCTTGTTTTTCACGGTCAATCGCGCCATGGGGCGTGGCGCTCTGCTCGATTACGGCACCTTCCTGCAAAACATCATGCTGGCGGCGCGCGGACGCGGTCTGCATACCTGTCCGCAGCAGGCCTGGAACATGTTCAACAAGATCACCTTGCCGCATGTGGGTGCGAGCGCCGACGAGATGCAGGTCTGTGGCATGGCCCTGGGCTATGCTGACCAGAGCGCGATCGTCAACAGCTTTCACACGCCGCGCGTGCCGGTGGCCGAGTTCACGCACTGGCTTGAGTGAGTGCCTGCATGACGGCCGCGCTGATCGGGTAAATACCTGGGTGGCACGCCAACATACAACTGATAGTTTTAATAAGTCGCACGCATGATCATCACCAGTCTTCTCGATACCGACCTGTACAAGTTCACCATGATGCAGGCGGTCCTGCATCAGTTTCCCGGTGCCCAGGTCGACTACAAGTTCAAATGCCGCAACCCCGGAATTGATCCGGCGACGGGCCAGGCCAAACACAATCTGGCCGCGCACGTCAATGAGATCCGCGACGAAATCAGATTCCTGTGCAGCCTGCATTTCCAGGACGCCGAGCTGATCTACCTGCGTTCGCTGCGCTTCATCAAGAGTGATTTCGTTGATTTTCTCGGTCTGTTCAAACTCAACGAGAAGTACATCAGCGTGACCGCGCTGCCCTCGGGTGAGATTGATATCACGATTCGCGGCCCGTGGCTGCACACCATCTTGTTCGAGATCCCGGTGCTGGCGATCGTCAACGAGGTTTACTTCCGCAACACACAGCAGTTGCCGGATCTGATGGAGGGGCGCAAGCGGCTTGATCTCAAGATTGCACAGTTGCGCGGGGAAGGTCTGCATGATCTCAAGATCGCCGACTACGGCACGCGTCGGCGTTTCTCCAACGCCTGGCACGAGGAAGTGCTGCGCGTGTTGTCGAATCGCCTGGGCACCTCACAGAGCCCCGGCAATATGGCTGGCATGAGTGGGCAACTCGCAGGCACCAGCAACGTGCTGTATGCCATGAAGCTCGGTCTGACACCGCTGGGCACGATGGCGCACGAATACCTGCAGGCCTGCCAGGCGCTCGGCCCGCGGTTGCGCGACAGTCAGATCTATGCCTTTGAATCCTGGGCCAAGGAGTACCGGGGTGACCTCGGTATCGCCCTGAGCGATGTCTACGGCATGAGCGCCTTCCTGCGCGATTTCGACCTCTATTTCTGCAAGCTGTTCGACGGCGCGCGCCACGACAGCGGCGACCCGTTCGCGTGGGCCGAGCGCATGCTTGATCACTACCACCACAACCGCGTCGACCCGCGCACCAAGACCCTGATCTTCAGCGATGGGTTGACCGTGCCGCGCACGATCGAGCTGTATCTGCAGTTCAAGGGGCGCTGCCAGCTTGCTTTCGGCATTGGCACGAACCTGACCAACGACCTCGGCTACGAGCCACTGCAGAACGTCATCAAGATGGTGCGATGCAACGGCCAGCCGGTGGCCAAACTGTCAGACTCGCCGGCCAAGGACATGTGTGACGATGAAAAATACTTGGCCTACCTGCGCCAGGTTTTTGATATCACGCAGCCCGGATAATCGATCCCAGTCTTGCTCGCATAACAACAAACCCGAATCAAGGTAAAGCCCATGTTGACTGCCGTTGCCATCATCTTTGTTCTGTCCTATCTGGCCATTGCCCTGGAGCATCCGCTCAAGATCAGCAAATCGGCCTCGGCCCTGATGGGAGCGGGCTGGTTGTGGACGATTTATGCGTTGGCCAGCGGCGACATCAACCAGGTTGATGCCGACCTGAACCGCTCGCTGATGGGCACGGCGCAGATTGTCTTCTTCCTGATGGGGGCCATGACCATCGTCGAGGTCGTCGATGCGCACGAAGGTTTTCTGGCGATCACCTCGCGCATCAAGACCACGCGCCTCTCAAGCCTGATGTGGCTGGTCGGATTCGTGACCTTCTTTCTGAGCTCGATTCTGGACAACCTGACCACCACCATCGTCATGATCTCGCTGATGAAGAAACTGCTCGACAAGCGTGACGACCGGATCTTCTTTGCCGGCATCATTGTCATTGCCGCCAACGCCGGCGGCGCCTGGACGCCGATTGGCGACGTCACCACCACCATGCTCTGGATCGGCAATCAGATCACCACGTTGTCGATCATGAAAAGCGTGTTCCTGGCTTCGATGGTCAATCTGCTGGTGCCGCTGGCGGTGACCAGCTTCGTTCTCGGTGACCGTCCGGTGGTCGCGCCCAAGCACAAGCCCGATGACGGCACGCTGCGTTCCACCGTCTTCGAGCGCAACCTGATGCTGATTCTGGGGCTTGGCATTCTGGTTGGTGTGCCAGTGTTCAAGACCGTGACGCATTTGCCGCCCTTCATGGGCATTCTGTTCGGTCTGGGCGTCTTGTGGATGGTTGGCGACCTGCTGCATCTGAAGAAGGAAGATCACCACAAGCGGCATTTCACGCTGGTCCATGCGCTGACGCGCATCGACATGAGTTCCATCATCTTCTTCATCGGCATTCTGATGGCCGTCGCCGTGCTGGAACATACCCATGTGCTGAGTTCGCTGGCGCAGTGGCTCGACAAGACGGTTGGCCGTCAGGACATCATCGTGCTGATCATCGGCCTGGCCAGCGCTGTCGTGGACAATGTGCCGCTGGTGGCGGCCTCCATGGGCATGTACAACCTGGCGCAGTACCCGACTGACAGTTTCCTCTGGGAATTCATCGCCTATTGCGCCGGCACCGGCGGCTCGATCCTGATCATCGGCTCGGCCGCTGGCGTGGCGGCGATGGGGCTGGAGAAAATTGATTTCTTCTGGTACGCGCGCAAGATCGGCGGCCTGGCGCTGCTCGGCTATCTGGCTGGCGCCGCGACTTATGTTGTGCAGTACCGCTTGTTCCACTGAGACAGTTGAAAGCCCAGTGGCATGCGACCCAAGATCCTGATCGCGCGCGCCGTCTTTCCGGAAGTGATTGACAAGCTGGCGCAGCACTTCGATGTGACGTCAAACCAGGACGACGTGCTATGGACCTCTGCGCGGCTGATCGAACAACTACAGGGCCAGCAAGGCGTCTTCACCACTGGCAGCGAGCGCATCGACGCGGCCTTGCTGGCGGCCTGCCCGCCGCTCAAAATCTGCGCCAACATGGCGGTTGGCTACAACAACTTCGATCTGGATTCGATGACGGCGGCCGGTGTGCTGGGCACCAACGCACCGGACGTGCTGACCGAGACCACGGCCGATTTCGGCTTTGCGCTGCTGATGGCAACGGCCCGGCGCTTGACCGAGAGCGAACATTTCCTGCGCGCGGGATTGTGGACGCGCTGGCGCTATGACATGTTCACCGGCGCTGACATTCATGGCGCCACGCTCGGCATCCTGGGCATGGGGCGCATCGGCCAGGGCATCGCTCGGCGCGGCGCGCATGGTTTTGGCATGAAAGTGATTTACTACAACCGATCCCGGCTCGACGCGGCGACCGAGGCGCAGTGCCAAGCATCGTATGTGAGCAAGGAAGAATTGCTCAGGACGGCCGACCACCTGGTGCTGGTGCTGCCGTACTCGGCATCCTCGCATCATGCGATTGGCGCTGCCGAACTGGCGCAGATGAAGCCAACGGCGACGCTGGTCAACATCGCGCGCGGCGGCATTGTCGATGATGCGGCGCTGGCCGTCGCGCTGCGCAATCGGACCATTGCCGCCGCCGGACTCGATGTGTTCGAGGGCGAACCCAAGGTGCATCCGGATCTCTTGACCGTGCCCAATGTCGTGTTGACGCCGCATATTGCCAGCGCCACGGTGCCGACGCGCCTGGCCATGGCCCATCTGGCAGCGGACAACCTGATCGGCTACCTGCTTCACCACAAGCCGCTGACACCCCTCAACGCGGCGGTGTTGCGCTAGTCTGAGTTCAGTTGACTGGGCTGTCGGCAGCCGTTTCTGGTTCCGGCAGGCGGCCGGTTTGCCGGCGCCAGGCCTTCTCGATTTCCACCGCCAGTCCGACCAGGGCCGCTGCGCCCAGGCAAATGCCGAGCTCAGCCAGGCTCAACGGCGCGGTCTTGAAGATCGGATTCAGGACCGGGATGTAAATCACCGCCATCTGCATCACAAAGGTCAGCAGCACCGCAGCCAGCAGTGGACGGTTGCTCAGTAGGCCAAGTTGCCACAGCGCGTCGCGCTCGGAACGGATCGCCATGACATGGGCCATTTGCGACAGTGTCAGCACCGTGAAAACCATGGTTTGCCAGTGTGCATGCCCGCTCGAAATGGCCCAGGCCTGTACGCCCAGGCACAAGCCGCCGATCAGCAGGCCAATCGCCAGGATGTGCTGCCACATGCCGCGCGCAAACAGGCTCTCGCTCGGTGATCGGGGTGGCTGGCACATGATGCCGCGCTCGGCCGGTTCGGCCGCCAGTGCCAGACCGGGCAGACCATCGGTCACCAGGTTGACCCACAGGATGTGAATCGGCAGCAGCGGGATCGGCAGCAGCAGCATCGGCGCCAGAAACAGCGTCCAGATCTCGCCCGAGTTGCCGGTCATCGCATAGCGCACGAACTTGCGGATGTTGTCGTAGATGCGCCGGCCTTCGCGCACAGCCGAGACGATGGTGGCGAAGTTGTCGTCGAGCAGCACCATGCTGGCGGCTTCGCGCGCCACATCGGTACCGCCGCGGCCCATGGCGACACCGATATCGGCGCGCTTCAGGGCCGGCGCGTCGTTGACGCCGTCGCCGGTCATGGCGACGATCTGGCCCTGCGCCTGCAGCGCCTCGACAATTCTGATCTTTTGGGCCGGATCGACGCGCGCGTAAACGCGCACCCCTTGCACGCGCTGGCGCAGTGCCGCGTCGTCCAACGTGGCCAACTCCTGACCGGTCAGAACCCCGTCCGCGCCGTCCTCTGTAATGCCGAGCCGCTTTGCGATGGCCAGTGCCGTGGCCGGATGGTCGCCCGTGATCATGACGGGTGTGATGCCCGCCAGCCGACAGTCGCGCACGCCAGCCTGGGCCTCGGGGCGCGGGGGATCGATCAGCGCGATCAAGCCCAGAAACTCGAGATCACTTTCAACCGCTGCCATGGTGTTGGTGTCGGGCAGGCGTGCGTGCTGACGCCGCGCCAGTGCCAGCACGCGCAGACCGCGCGCCGCCAGAGCCGTGGCCTGCGCCAGCCAGTCGTCACGGTCGAACGGCAACGCACCGCTTGCCGCCCACTGCGCCGTACAGCACGGCAGTACCGATTCCGGCGCGCCCTTGGTGTAGGCCAGATAACCCTGTGCGTCGCGGTGGAAGGTCGTCATGCGCTTGCGATCCGAATCGAAGGCTTGCTCCTGCACCCGGGGCCATGCGAGGTCCAGCGCGGCCTTGTCGATTTGTGCGCTGAGGCCGGCCAGCACCAGGGCGGTTTCGGTTGGGTCACCTTCCCAGGCATCGACCGCGCTGTTTTCCCGGCGCCGCGAGTCGTTGCACAGCGCAGCGGCGCGCAGCGCTTCCCCGTGCGTGGCACCGGGCAGCACGTCGCCCGGGATCCAGCTTTGATCGTGCGCCAGCAGCAACTCGACATGCATCTTGTTTTGTGTCAGGGTGCCGGTCTTGTCGGAGCAGATGACGGTGACCGAACCGAGCGCCTCGACCGATGGCAGTCGGCGAATCAGAGCGTTCTCTGCTACCATGCGCCGGGCACCGAGCGCCAGCAGCACCGTGACCACGGCCGGCATGGCCTCGGGGATGGCCGCTACGGCCAGGCTGATGGCGGTCAGCGCCATCAGGAGCGGTGCTTCGCCGCGCAGCACGCCGACGACAAAGATCACGCCACAGATGCCGATGATGCCGATGGCAAGCCGCTTGCCAAAGGCCGCGAGCCGGCGCTGCAAAGGGGTACTGGGGCTCTCGCCTTCGAGCAGGCGCGCCACCTTGCCCAATTCCGTGGCCATACCGGTGGCCACGACCAGGCCGCGGCCACGACCATGCGTGGCCATGGTTCCCTTGTACGCCATGTTCAGGCGGTCGCCCAGTGCACTGTCGCTGCCATTTGTCAGTGCCGCACTGTGCTTGGTGACCGTGACGGATTCGCCCGTCAGGGCCGACTCGTCCACCTGCAGTTGCGCGATTTCGATCAGGCGCAGATCGGCCGGCACCTGGTTGCCAGCCTCTAACAGCACGATGTCGCCTGGCACCAGGCTGCTGGCGGCTACCTGCTCAATTTGCCCGCCGCGCAGCACGGTGGCTTGCGCCGCTGCGAGTTGGCGCAGCGCCGACATGGCGCGGTCAGCGCGCCAGGTCTGAACGAAACCGATCACGGCGTTGATCACGACGATCGTCAGGATGGCAAGGGTATCGACCAGGTCACCGAGGACGCCGGAGATGACGGCAGCGGCGAGCAGCACCAGCACCATGAAGTCCGTGAACTGCTCGGCCAGCAAGGCGAGTTTGCCGCGTCGCGCGCGGCTTTGCAGCTCGTTGCTGCCATGGCGCTCGGCCCGCAACTCGGCCTCAGTCTGGTGCAGGCCGACGTCTGGATCGACGCCATGTTCGCTGGCCAAATCGTGCGCCTCGCGCTGGTGCCAGCTGTTGCTGTCGGCGATCATGTTCATTGAAGCCCTCCCTGTCAGGCCTTCATTGAATCGATTAATCACCAGCGAATTTTGATTTGACTCAAGCTTTACTGGTTTGAGGACCGATTACCGACGAAGCGGCCAACCGGCCGCCTTCGCCGCATCATTTTTTGGTTTTGTCCTTGTCCATTGAGTCCTGCATCGCCTTCATCGGGTCTTCATCGGACGGTTTCTCATCGCTGCCCGGCGCAGCGAGTTCGCCCATGCTGGGCTCCGATGCGGTGGCCTTGGGTGCTTCGACCTGCACTTCCAGCGTGACCTTGTCGAGATCGACTTTCTCGGTCTTGTCTAAGCCGCTGGAGACGATGGCGGGGAAGGCGATGATCAGGCCGACCATGATGATCTGGATGATCACGAAGGGTACGGCGCCCCAGTAGATCTGCATGGTGGTGACCGGTGCAATCAGTTTCTTGGTCAGCTTGTCGGTGTACTCGCGGCTCGGTGCCACGCTGCGCAGGAAGAACAGGGCGAAGCCGAACGGCGGGTGCATGAAGGAGGTCTGCATGTTCACGCCCAGCAGCACGCCGAACCAGATCAGGTCGATGCCGATCTTGTCGGCCACCGGCGCCACCAGCGGCACGACGATGAACGAAAGCTCGAAGAAGTCGAGGAAGAAGGCCAGGAAGAAGATCAGCAGATTGACCACGATCAGGAAGCCGACCTGGCCGCCGGGCACCGAGGTCAGCAAATGCTCGACCCAGCGCGAACCATCGACACCCTGGAACACCAGGCTGAAGACGGTCGAGCCGACCAGGATGAAGACCACGAAACTCGACAGCTTGGTGGTTGAGTTCAAGGCCTGCTTGAGCAGTTTCAGGCTCAGGCGGCCGCGGCTCCAGGCCATGATCAGGGCGCCCATTGCACCCATGGCGCCGCCCTCGGTCGGGGTTGCCACGCCGAGGAAAATCGTGCCCAGCACGAGGAAGATCAGAAGCAGCGGCGGGATCAGCACAAAGGTCACGCGCTCAGCCATGCGCGAGAGCAGGCCCAGGCGTGTCACCTTGTTGATCAGTGCGATGACAAAGGCCAGGATGACGCCGGCGCACAGCGACACCACAATCGTTTCGTCGGTCGGCGGCTCGATCAGCGCCGGGTTGCCGGTGACCCAACTCGTCACCTGGGCGTAGTGCTTGCCGAGGTAGACCGCGAGACTGGTCGAGATGATGGTCAGCAGCAGCAAGGAGCGCAGGCCGCTCTTGCCATTGTCTTCGCGGATGGTGCGCGCTTCGAGCGGCAGGGCTGGCACCCAGTTCGGCCGAATGAAAGTCAGCAGCACGACGTAGCCAATGTAGAAGCCGGTCAGGGCAAAGCCCGGAATGAAGGCGCCCTTGTACATTTCACCGACGCTGCGGCCAAGCTGGTCGGCCAGAATGATCAGCACCAGCGAGGGCGGAATGATCTGGGCCAGCGTGCCCGAGGCCGCAATCACGCCGGAGGCGACGCGCCGGTCATAGCCGTAGCGCAGCATGATGGGCAGCGAGATCAGGCCCATCGAGATCACCGATGCCGCCACGACGCCGGTGGTGGCCGCCAGCAGGGCGCCGACAAAGATCACGGCAAAGGCCAGACCGCCACGCAGCGGCCCGAACAACTGGCCGATGGTGTCGAGCAGATCCTCGGCCATGCCGCTGCGCTCCAGGATCAAGCCCATCAAGGTAAAGAAGGGGATGGCCAGCAGCGTGTCGTTCTTCATGATGCCGAAAATGCGCAGCGGCAACGCCTGCAGCAGCGCTTCGGGCAAGAGACCGAGTTCGACGCCGACGAAGCCAAAGAACAGGCCGCAGGCGCCCAGGCTGAAAGCCACCGGGAAACCCAGCAGCAGAAAGACGATCAGTCCCCCGAACATGATGGGGGCGATGTTGGTAGCGAGAAATTGCATCAGTGTCTCCCGGGTCAGGCCGCGTTGGCTTTGGCGGCTTTTTCTTCAGCCAGTTTCTGAATCGCTTCGGCCAGCTCTTCTTCGGCGGTCTTCTCGATCTTTTTGTGCGTAGGGTCCTCAATCAGGCCCATCAGAAACGCCACGCGCTTGATCAACTCGGACAAGCCCTGCAGCAGCAGCAGGGTAAAGCCCAACGGCATCATGGCGTAGACCGGCCACAGGATCAGGCCACCCGCGTTCGATGAAACTTCGCCGGAGTGGTAGCCCTTGAGAAAGAAGGGAATGCCAAACCACAGGATGGTGGCGCAAAACGGCAGCAGAAAGAAAGTAAAGCCAAACACATCGATCCAGGTCTGCGCGCGTTTCGACCAGCGGCTGTAGATGACGTCGATCTTGACGTGTTCACCGTTGAGCAGCGTGTAGGCCGAGGCCAGCAGAAAGGCCGCTGCAAACAGGTACCACTGCACTTCCAGATAGGCGTTGGAGCTGACATTGAAGATTTTGCGTACCGCAGCATTGACGGCGCTGATGATGGTGGAACCCAGAATCAGCCAGATCACATATTTGCCGATCTGCGTGTTAAGCCAGTCGACCGCCTTCGAGAATTTCAGTAGCGCATGCATGGTGTCTCCATCAAGGGTGTGTGGACAAAACCGCCGCTTGCCCGTTCCTTGTAAAGAAATGGCAGTCTGGCGGTTATGATCCTTAGAGCGTAACCCGTTGTGAGCCGGAAAATTTCCAAATCACGTTTTTTTTAACCTAGGGTATACGCTGATTCTAGAGGCTTGATTCAGTCCGACCTCAGTGCTTTTTTTGCTGCGGAAAATTCCACCACGGCAGGACCTGGCGCATCGACTGGACCTCGCCGCTGTGGTGCGGCGTGTAGCCGGCCATGCTGGCCAGCGTGTGTTGCCAGCGCGGACTTTGCAACAAGGTCAGCAGGGCGGCAATCGCCGGTTCCGCCAGCGCCGACTTGAGGCACACCAGGTGGTAGCTCTCCTGCACCAGCGGCACGAAATCCAGGCCTTGCGCGCGCGCGGCAATTTCAATGCCGAGCGCCGCATCCGCCGCACCGGATGCGACGGCGTGCGCGGCGGCGGTGTGCGACGGCTCGGTCTGCTCGTAGCCGCGAATCGCGCTCGCAGACAGGCCTTGTTGCGCCAGCAGTTCGTCAAGCACGACGCGCGTGCCGGTGCCCATGCTCCGGTTGATAAAGCGCGCCGCGCCGCCTGCGAGGTCGGCCAGCCTGCACAGGCGCAGCGGATTGCCCGGCGCCACCATCAGACCCTGGGTGCGCTCGGCAAAGCCGATGATTTTGTGCAAGCCGGGTTGCAGCAGCGGCTTGTAAGTGCGCTCGGCCAGCGAACCCGGTGCTGGCTGCTGCAGCGTGTGAAAGCCGGCCATGACGCAGCGCCCTTCGTTGAGGCCGCGGATGGCGTCGACGCTGCCGCAAAAGCGGATGTCCAGATGCAGTTGCGCGTTGGCGCTGCTCGCATCAAGGCCTCGCGCCTCCTCGCGCAAGGCCAGCAAGGCGTCGTCGTGGCTGGCGTAGAGCGTGACCACGTGGGCGTTCTCGTCGAAGGCGACGGCGAAGACGCGCTCCAGGTCGCTGCGCAGGGCCTCGATTTGCGGCGCCAGCCGTGCCTGCGCCTGGCGCTCGGCCCACAGCAGCTTGGCGCCGAACTCGGTCAGGCGCGCCGATTGGCCTTTCTCCCACACCACCAGTTCGTTACCGAGTTCGTTTTCCCAGCGCTTGAGCGCGCCCCAGACATGGCGGTAGGACAGTCCCAGTGCGCGCGCGCCGGCTGAGATCGAGCCCTGCGAGCTGACGGCTTGCAGCAAATCGATCAGCGGGTTGCGCACCAGCGCCGGGCTGGCGTCGCGCGAGAGTGTGTAGTGGAATTGAAGCCTATGCACAGGGTTTCATATCGCAGGTCATTTGTATGTTGGCTACGATACCTCAAATAATTCCGATTTATGAGCTCTTTCACTGCCAGTGCGACCACCGCGCTGCAACTCATCGTTTCCCTCGACCCCGGCCTGCTCGCGATTGCGGGCCGTTCCTTGTCGGTCAGCGCCACAGCCTGCGCCATTGCTTGCGCCATCGGGCTCGTGCTCGGGGCCTGGCTCGGCGTGGCGCGTTTTGCCGGGCGCGGCGCGCTGTTGACGCTGCTCAACACCTTTCTGGCCGTGCCCTCGGTGGTGGTGGGCCTGGTCATCTACTTGCTGCTATCACGCGGTGGACCGCTCGGTTTTTTGGGCTGGCTCTTCTCATTCAAGGCCATGGTGCTGGCGCAGGCCGTGCTGGTGCTGCCGGTGGTCGCGGCGCTGACGCGCCAGGCGGTGGAGGACGCTGGAAATATGCATGGCGAGCAGTTGCGCTCGCTCGGCGCGCAGCCGCTCATGTGCAGCCTGTTGTTGGCCTGGGATGAGCGCTATGCGCTGCTCACGGTGGTGATTGCGTCCTTCGGGCGTGCCATTTCGGAAGTCGGTGCCGTGATGATTGTTGGCGGCAACATCGACGGCTTCACCCGCGTCATGACCACCGCCATTGCGCTCGAGACCTCGAAAGGCGATCTGCCGCTGGCACTGGGCCTGGGCCTGATCCTGCTCGGTGTGGTGCTGTTGCTCAACGTTTTGATTTCGCTGGTGCGCCGCTGGCGCGAGCGCTCCGAGTCGGGCGAAGGCCGATCACATGCTGTGCGCGATGGCGCGCATGAAGTGGCGACCCGCGTGCTGGAGGCGTCTTCTTGAAGCCGGTATTTCGCCTGAGTGGCGCCAGCGTGCATTTCGGGCCGGTCGGCAGCGCCGTGCAGGCGCTCAGCGAGGTAACGCTGACGATTGCGCCGGGCGAGCGCGTCGCGCTGGTCGGGGCCAATGGCTGCGGCAAGAGCACACTGCTGCGCCTGCTGCACGGCTTGGCCCAAGCCACGGCGGGGCAAGTGCAGAGCGCACCGGCGGCGCGCCAAGCCATGCTGTTTCAACGTCCGCATCTGCTGCGCCTGTCGGTGCAGAGCAATATCGCGCTCGGGCTCTGGCTGCGCGGTGCCGCCTGGCGTGAGGCTCGACGGGGCGCGCTGGCGGCGCTGGAGCGGGTCGGGTTGGCCGCGCTGGCGCAGCGCAACGCGCGCAAGCTCTCGGGCGGCCAGCAACAGCGCGTGGCCCTGGCGCGCGCTTGGGCGCTGGCGCCCGAGGTGCTGCTGCTCGATGAGCCCACGGCCAGTCTGGACCCGCATGCCAAGCGCGAAGTCGAGGCCCTGATTGGTGAATTTTCTAATTCACCCGCTGACAGCGCAGCCATGACGCTGGTCTTCGCCAGCCACAACCTGGGCCAGGTCAAGCGTCTGGCGAGCCGCGTCATTTATCTGGAACAAGGCCGCGTGCTGGCTGATCTGCCGGTCGCTGATTTTTTCGATGACGCACTGCTGCAAAGGCAGTACCCGGCGGCCCAATTGTTTGTTAACGGAGAGCTTGTATGAAATTTTTCAAATCCTTCGCGCCACTGGCGCTCTTGCCGTCGGCGCTTGCCGCCACGTTGTTGCTGGCCTCGGCGGCGGCGCAAAGCCAGTCCATTGTGGTGGCGTCGACCACTTCGACCGAGCAGTCCGGCTTGTTCGCCTACCTGCTGCCCGAGTTCAAGAAAGCCAGTGGCATCGACGTCAAAGTGGTGGCCCTGGGCACAGGGCAGGCCATCGACATGGGTCGACGCGGTGACGCCGATGTGCTATTCGTGCACGACCAGGTGGCCGAAGAAAAAATCGTCGCCGAGGGCTTTGCCGTCAAGCGTTTCCCGGTCATGTACAACGACTTTGTCCTGATCGGCCCGGCTGCTGACCCGGCAAAAACCAAAGGCAATGACATCGTGGAAGCGCTCAAGAAACTCTCCGCCGGCAACGCCGCCTTCATCTCGCGCGGCGACAAGAGCGGCACACACGCTGCCGAGTTGCGTTTCTGGGCCATAGCGCAACTGGCCGACAAGAAGGGCACGGGCTACAAGGAATGCGGCTGCGGCATGGGCCCGGCCCTGAACATTGCGTCGAGCAGCGGCGCCTACCTGCTGGCTGATCGCGGCACTTGGCTCAACTTCAAGAACCGTGGCGACCTGGCGGTGCTGGTCGAAGGCGACAAGCGCCTCTTCAACCAGTACGGTGTGATGCTGGTGAACCCGGCCAAGCACCCGCACGTGAAGGTGGCCGAGGGCCAGAAGTTCATTGACTGGCTGGTGACGGCGCCGGGTCAGGCCGTGATCGCCGGCTACAAGATCGGTGGCGAATCGGTGTTCTTCCCAAACGCTGGCAAATGAGTCACAGCATGCGCCCTGTTTCCTACACCAACGTTGCACTGGCGACAGTGCTGGCACTGGCCGGCTGCGCCAGTGTCGACAAAGCGCCAGCGCTGGCTGCTGCGCCCGCCGCAGCGCTTCAGGTTTATGCTGCAGGCAGTCTGCGCAGCGCGCTCAATGCCATTGCCAGCGACTACGAGGCGCGCACCGGCCAGAAGGTCAATCTGACCTATGGGCCTTCGGGCCTGCTGCGAGAGCGCATCGAGAAAGGCGAAGCGGCGCAGTTGTTCGCCTCGGCTGATACCGAGCATCCGCAGCGCCTGGCGCAGCGCGGCGGCTGGCAAGCGCCTGTCACGTTCGTGCGCAACGGCCTGTGCGCTCTGACCAGCGACAAGATCGATGCCAGGCCGGCGACGCTGCTCGACACGCTGCTGAGTCCGCAGGTTCGCGTTGCTTCTTCGACGCCCAAATCAGACCCGTCGGGTGACTACACCTGGGCACTGTTCCGCAAGACCGATGCGGTTCATGCCGGCGCCTACGCCACGCTCGATGCCAAGACGCTCAAGCTGGCCGGCGCCGCCGATTCACCGAAGCCGCCCGACG
The DNA here is from genome assembly GCA_903920695.1 of uncultured beta proteobacterium. Taxonomy (GTDB): domain Bacteria; phylum Pseudomonadota; class Gammaproteobacteria; order Burkholderiales; family Burkholderiaceae_C; genus Rhodoferax. The sequence continues at coordinate 8,974 of CAIXNB010000084.1, read as the reverse complement.
GTATCAGCGCCTATGGCTGGCTCATGGACCAGGGCCGGGCCGACGTCTTCCTGACCTATTGCACCAATGCCGTGGCGGCACAAAAAGAGGTGCCGCGCCTGCGCGTAGTGCAGGTGCCGCCTGAATTGCAGGTGGCGGCGGCCTATGGTCTGACGCTGCGCGCCGATGCCCCAGCGCCGGCGGCTGCCTTTGCCCAAGCTCTGCTGGCAGCGCCGGCGCAGCAGGTGTTTGGTCGTTTTGGTTTTGCGCCGCCCTAAGACCGACAAGTTTTTAGTGCTGCAGCGCCGCGCGCTTGCTGCGTGCCCGGATGTTGAGCGACTCGACCGTCAGCGAGAACAGCATCGCCACATAGACGTAGGCTTTGGGCACATGCACGTCAAAGGCTTCGGCCACCAGCAGCGTGCCGACCATGGTCAGGAAGGACAGCGCCAGCACCTTGATGGAAGGGTGGCGGTCAACGAAGTCGCCAATCGCCTTTGCCGCTAGCATCATCACCGCCACCGATGCCACCACGGCCGCCACCATTACACTGATGTGGTCCACCATGCCGACGGCGGTGATGACGGAATCGAGCGAAAAAACGATGTCAACGACGCCGATCTGCACAATCGTGCGCCAGAACATGGCCGCACCGGTCTTGACTGCATCGACGCCGGCGCTGGCCTCTTTGCTTGGGTGTGCTTCGACTTCGAGAAAGATTTCGTGCGAGGCCTTGTACAGCAGGAAGACGCCGCCACCGAGCAAGATCAGGTCGCGCCCGCTGATCTCGTTGCCGATGACCGTGAACAGCGGGTCGGTCAGCGTCATGACCCAGGCCAGGCTGAACAGCAGCGCAATGCGCGAGGCCATCGCGAACAGCAAGCCCAGACGCCGTGCCAGATCGCGCTGTTGATCCGGCAGGTGTCCGACCAGAATGCTCAGGAAGATGATGTTGTCGATGCCGAGTACAATTTCCAGTGCTGCCAGCATGAAGAACGCAATCCAGGTGTTGGGGTCTGACAGGAATTCCATGCGTCACTTTCACAGTTTCCAAAGGGGCAGAGTGTACGGGCAGTGCCCATGTTCTGCGATGATGTCGCCAATTCTTCCACGCCAGTGAGCGCATTGCCATGAAAAACCCCCTGTTCCTTGCCATACTGAGCCTGATGCTGACGGCCGCACTGCCTGCCAGCGGCGCCGAGGCGGCGGCTGACCGCTGGAACCTCAAGGACTTGTACGCGACGCAGGCCGACTGGGACACGGACGCGGCAAGACTGGATCAGCAATTGAAGACGCTCTCGTCCTGCGCCGGCCAGTTGGCGCAGTCGGGTAAGCGCTTCAAGACCTGCCTCGACCTCAATGCCGACGTGCTCAAGCGCTATTACCGTCTGTCGGGTTATGCCTCGCAATATCACGATGAAGACACGGGCCTGGCCGCCGGCATGGATTTGCAGCAGCGCGCGGTGGTCCTGGGCAACCGTGTCGAGGAGATGACGTCATTCCTCAGTCCCGAGATTTTGAAGATCGGGCGTACCAAGGTCAATGCGCTGCAGAGGACCGACAAGTCGATGTCCATTTACACGCACTGGCTTGACGACATCCTGCGCAGCGCGCCGCACACCCTGGACAAAAATGGTGAGGGATTGATTGCCAATTTCAGCGCCGCCACCGGCGCCGCCAACGCGGTCTATTCGACACTGGCCGATGCCGACATGCCGTGGCCGAAGGTCACGCTGTCCGACGGCAAAGAGGTCGTGCTCGATCAGTCAGGCTACGAGAAATACCGCGCGCTGGGCAACCGAGCCGATCGCAAGCTGGTATTCGATGCGTTCTGGGGCCGCTGGAAGGAATTTGAGCGCACTTTCGGTGTGACTTTTTACGAACAGTTGAAGAAGGATGCGGCCCTGGCCAAGGTCCGGCGCTACCCCGACTCGCTGACCCAGGCGCTCGATGGCAACAAGCTGCCGCGCGCCGTCTACGACACCTTGGTGGCGCAAGCCGAACTCAACCTGCCGACGCTGCACCGCTACTTCCGCTTGCGCGCCCGCATGCTCGGTGTTGCCGACATGCGCTACTACGACGTTTACCCGCCGATGGTCGCCAGCGACCTCAAGTACCCGATTGACCTGAGCACGCGCTTGATGCTCGATGCGGTCAAGCCGCTCGGTGCTGACTACGTGCAGGCACTGGCGCAGGGCACGAAGAGCGGCTGGATGGACGTCTACCCGCGCCCGAAAAAGCGCTCTGGCGCTTACATGAACGGCTCGGTCTATGACGTCCACCCCTATCTGCTGCTCAATCACAACGACGACTACGAATCGCTCTCCACGCTGGCGCACGAATGGGGCCATGCCATGCACTCGTATTTGGCAAACCGGAGTCAGCCTTTCATCAGTGCCGACTACCCGACCTTCACGGCCGAGATCGCCTCCACCACCAACGAGGTGCTGCTGCTCGATCACATGCTCCGAATCGCCAAGGACGACAACGAGCGCCTGCTGTATCTGGACTCGGCGCTGGAGAATCTGCGCGGCACCTTCTTCCGCCAGGCCATGTTCGCCGCCTTTGAGCGCGAGGTGCATGGCCGGGTTGACAAGGGCGAGTCACTGACGGGTGAAGCACTGTCCAAAATCTACGGCGACATCCTGCGCCGCTACCACGGCGATAAGGAAGGCGTCGTCAAAGTCGACGATCTCTACACCGTCGAGTGGGCCTTCATCCCGCATTTTTACAACCGCTTCTACGTCTTTCAGTACGCCACCTCGGTTTCAGCCGGCAGCATGTTTGCCGACGAAATTCTGAAGGGCGTGCCGGGTGCGCGCGAACGCTACCTCAATATCCTGCGCGCCGGTGGCTCGCGCTACCCCTACGAGCTGGTGAAAGAAGCCGGTGTCGATCTCGCCACACCCGCGCCCTATCAGGCCATCGTCGCGCGCATGAACAGCATCATGGACCAGATCGAGGCCATCGCGGCCCGGCACAAGTAGCCCGCCCGCATGTAGCCCGGATGAAGCGCAGCGCAATACGGGACCGGCAACGCAGAAGCGTCCCCGTATTACGCCTTCGGCTTCATACCGGCTACGCGTCCGGGACTTCGTTCAGCCCACGATGGCCACGCCCTTAACCTGGGCGTAGACGGCGCTGCCAGGTGCCAGTGCCAACGCATCGACTGACTTTTTGGTGATGCGCGCCAGCAGCGCCGTGCCGCCGGCGTCGAGTGCCACCATGACCTGGCCCGGGCTGTCGTCCGCGAGCGCGACGACGCGTGCCGGCAGGATGTTTAGGATGCTGGTGCCAAACTGCGGCGCGAGCGTCAGGCTGACGTCGCGCGCCAGAACACGCAGGCGCAGGGCCTGGCCAATCTCGCGCTTTTGCTGCGCCACGCGCAGACGCCCGCCAGGGAAGTCGGCCAGCGTCAGGTGGTACTCGGCTTCATGGCCGCTGATGCGCGCGTGGATCAGTGCGCCAGCGCCATCGCCGTGCGCCAGCGGCAAATCAAGCCGCGTCATCAACGCATGCGTCGCTCCGACCGCGCTCACGCGTCCGGCGTCGAGCAGCACCATCTGATCGGCCAGGCGCGCCACTTCATCGAGCGCGTGACTCACGTAAAGCACCGGCAGGTCGAGTTCGCTGTGCAGGTTTTCAAGGTAGGGCAGGATTTCGGCCTTGCGTTGCGCATCGAGCGCGGCCAGCGGTTCGTCCAGCAACAGCAGACGCGGGCTGGTGGCCAGGGCGCGCGCAATCGCCACGCGCTGGCGCTCGCCGCCGGAGAGCGTGCCGCTCTGGCGTTGCAGCAAATGGCCAATGCCCAGCAGCGCCACCACTTGATCAAGCGCGATGCGGCGCTTCTGGGGCGCCACGCGCGTCATGCCAAATGCCAGGTTCTGCGCCACGCTCAGGTGCGTGAACAGGTTGGCATCCTGAAACACATAACCAATGGCGCGCTGGTGCACCGGCACAAACAGGCCAACGGCATCGTCCTGCCAGACCTCGCCATTGACGGCGATGTAGGCGCTGCAGTCCGGGTCGCTGTGGGTCAGGCCGGCAATCACGCGCAGGCAACTGGTCTTGCCCGAGCCCGAGGCGCCAAACAACGCGGTCACGCCGCTGCCATGCAGGTTCAGCTTCACATTGAGAGCAAAGCCGGGGTGGCTGAGCCGGAAGCGCGCGTGCAGGCGCTGGTCAACTGCGCTGCTCATGACGTTTGACCGCGTTGGCGCCGCCCGCTTGGGTTTAGCGTGTAGAGCGCCAGCAGCGCGGCAAACGAGAACAGCAGCATGCCCGCTGCCAGCCAGTGCGCCTGTGCGTATTCGAGCGCCTCGACATGGTCGTAAATTTGCACCGACAGCACGCGCGTGCTGCCCGGGATGTTGCCGCCAATCATCAGGACGACACCGAATTCACCGACGGTGTGGGCAAAGCCCATGACAGCCGCGCTCAAGTAACCGGGTCGTGCCAGCGGCAGCACGATGTGGAAAAAGGTGTCAAGCGGTGAGGCGCGTAGCGTGGCGGCGGCCTCCAGCGGCTGCTCGCCGATGGCTTCGAATGCGTTTTGCAGCGGTTGCAGCACAAAGGGCATCGAGTAGATGACCGAACCCAGCACCAGGCCGCTGAAGCTGAACGGCAAGAGACCCAGGCCGAGCCACTGCGTCAGCTGCCCGAGCGGTCCATGGGGCCCTAGCGCAACCAGCAGGTAAAAGCCGATCACCGTCGGCGGCAGCACCAGCGGCAGGGCGATGATTGCGCCCAGCGGCACCTTGAGCCAAGAACGTGTGCGCGCCAGCCACCAAGCCAGTGGCGTGCCCAGCAAGAGCAGCAGCACCGTGGTCAGGCCGGCGAGTTTGAGCGTCAGCGCGACCGCGCCGCCATAGGCAAAGGGCAGGGCGGTGGGCGTCACGGTAGCTCAGGGAATCTCATAGCCAAAGGAGCGGATCAGGATGCGTGCCTTGCTGCCCTTGAGAAAGTCCAGCAGGGCGCGCGCTGCCGGTTTGTCGCGCGCGCGCGCCAGCAGCACGGCGTCCTGGCGCAGTGGGCTGTGCAGCGTGGCCGGCACGAGCCAGCCCGAACCCTGGCTGATCTTGCCGTTCTCGAACACCTGCGACAACGCGACAAAACCAAGCTCGGCGTTGCCGCTGGCGACAAAGCTGTAGGTCTGGCCAATGCTTTCGCCCTGCACGAAGCGCGGTGTCAATGCCGCCAGCAGGCCGAGTTGCGTCAGCGTCTGGATGGCGGCGGCGCCGTAGGGCGCCAGATTGGGCGCTGCCAGCGCCAGGTGTTTGAAGTTGCCGTTTTTCAGAACAGCGCCCTGCGTGTCGACGAAACCGCTCTGCGCCGACCACAGCACCAGTTGACCGATGGCATAGGTGTAGCGTGTGCCGGCGACACCGTCGCCTTCCTTTTCCAGCCGCAGCGGCGTTTCCTCGTCAGCCGACAGAAACACATCGAAGGGCGCTCCGCTCTTGATCTGGGCGTAGAGCTTGCCGCTGGCGCCGGCTGAGAGCCGCAGCGTGTGCCCGGTGTCCCTTTCAAAGTCGATCGCCAGTGCCTTCAGCGGCGTCGCAAAATTAGCCGCCACCGCGACCTGCACCTCGTCGGCCTGCGCGCTGGCACCTAGAACGCAGCAGACCAAGGCTAGCAAAAGCGGTTTCATTTCGGTCTCCCGAGCTTTCGGTAAACGGTGGCGCGGCTGATGCCCAGGGCCAGGGCGGCTTGCGCCACGTTGCCGCGCGCCTGCTCGACGGCTTGCCGGATTAGAGTCGTTTCGATGTCCTTGAGCGTCCGCGCGTCGGCCAGCGGCGGGCGCGCTGCGGACGCCAGGCTGCGTTCTTCATGGGCACGCTCGACTGCCTGCGCCTGCAGCCGTAAACCGGTCCAGAGCGGAATCTCAAGCGCGCCGTCGCTGCGCTGCGCCGCGTCGAACAGCAGGTCGCAGGCCATGCCGAACACGTCGTTCGCATGTACGCTGGCGCGCTCGGCCGCGACCAGATTGGGCACCATCTGGCGTGCGATCTGATTGGCGCCGGTGATCCAGCCATCGGCGTCGAGCCCCAGAATGCCGTCGGCCTCGCTGCCCAGGGCGTTGCCCGGCCAGTTCAGGCGCAGCAGCAGGCGGTGCGGCTGGCGCCGCAGCAGCGCGTTTTCGATCTTCTGCGCCGACTGGCTGACCAGGTGCTTGAGTTCGGGGCGCTCGACAGCGTCGATGCCGGTCAGGTCCAGCATGCCGATGCAACGGCCGTCCGGTCCGAACAGCGGTGCGCCGGCGCAACTGTAGACCGAGGTGTCGGCAAAGAAATGCTCGCCACGGTGCAGCCAGACTGGCTGCCGGTCGGTCAACGCTGCGCCAATGGCGGTGGTGCCGACGCTACGCTCCGACAGATCGGTGCCGATGCGGGTGATGTTGTCGGCGCGCGGGTCCGAGCGGTCGATCGCGCCGCTGACGTCCACCACCACACCGTCGGCGTTGGTCAGGATGGCAAAGTAGCGTGTGTCGGCAATGGCACGGCCGAGTTTTTCGAGCACCGGGCGCGCCGCCTGCACCAGTGTCTGATTGGCTTGCACAGTGTGGCGCATTTGTTGTTCGGAGATGCTGTCGAAAACGACCCGCTGCTGCGGGCGCAGGCCCAGGGCCAGGCAGCGCTGCCAGGAGCTTTCAACCCAAGGCGGCAGCGCGCCAGCGCCTGCCAGCGTGCGCTCCTGTAGCACGGCGCGGCGTGCCAGCGCGATGCTGTTCAGCCGTGCGGCGGCATGGGCGCTGAAGGCGTCGTTCGGGGCGATGGCGGGAATGGCATTTTTCACGGTGACGTCAATTCTCGTTCACAACGGAGAAAGGGGCGCAGTGTTGCAAATTGAGAATTTCACCTTGTTCTAGATCAGACTCTAGGGTTATCCCTAGGAAATTTGTGTCATTGCCGCCTAACAATCGCTATGTTCTTTATTTCATAGGCATGGCATTTCATAGGTGCCGCTACCCCAGGAGAGCTACATGCAAAAGGTGTTGCACATCAATGCAGACAAATGTACCGGTTGTTTGCAGTGCGAGATGGCCTGTTCTTTCGAGAACTACGGCACTTTCGCCACTGCCAAATCGCGCATAAAGGTTTTTGACTTTCACCATACCGGCAAGAAAGTGCCCTATACCTGCACGCAGTGCGACGAGGCCTGGTGCCTGCACGCCTGCCCGGTCGAAGCGATCACGGTCGACAAAGCGACCGGCGCCAAGGTCGTGAACGAGGCCACCTGTGTCGGCTGCAAGGTCTGCACCATCGCCTGCCCGTTCGGCACCATCAACTACGTGGAAGCCACCGGCAAGGTGCAGAAGTGCGACCTCTGCGGCGGTGAGCCGGCCTGTGCCGACGCCTGCCCGACGGGGGCCATCACCTTCATCGACGCCAACTGGACCGGTCTGGGCAAGATGGCGCAGTGGGCAGACAAGCTGGGTAACCAGCCTTCGGCATCCTGAAACCTTGCGGGACAGACCGCAGCTACGCGAAGCGAGCCAGCTCTGTCCTCAACTGATTAAATTGGAGAAACATCATGGCATGGGCAGGAAAAATTCTTCGCGTTGATCTGACCGCTGGTACTGTCAAATCCGAGCCGCTCAACATGGATTGGGCGCGCGCTTACCTGGGCTCACGTGGCCTCGGTTCCAAATACCTGGTGGAGGAGGTTGACGCCAAGGTCGACGCGCTCTCACCAGCCAACAAGATCATATGGGCCACCGGCCCGCTGACCGGCACCATGGCCTCCACGGGTGGCCGCTACACCGTGATCACCAAGAGCCCGCTGACCGGCACCATTGCCTGCTCGAACTCCGGCGGCTACTGGGGCGCCGAGTTCAAGATGGCCGGCTGGGATATGGTCATTTTTGAGGGCAAGAGTGCGAAGCCGGTTTACCTCTACGTCAACGACGACGTGGCCGAACTGCGCGACGCCAGCCACCTCTGGGGCAAGAGCGTCTGGGAGACCGAAGAGATGCTCAAGAAGAGCCTGCAGGACCCGCTAACGCGCGTCTCCAGCATCGGCAAGGCCGGCGAGAACGGTGTGCTGTTTGCTGCTGTGGTCAATGACCTGCACCGTGCCGCCGGGCGCTCGGGTGTCGGCGCTGTCATGGGCAGCAAGAACCTCAAGGCGATTGCCGTTCGTGGCACCAAGGGCGTTGGCAACATCGCCAACCCGAAGGCCTTCATGGAGGCGGTCAAGGCCAGCAAGAAAATACTGGCTGAGAACGGCGTCACCGGAACCGGCCTGCCAGCGATGGGCACGCAGGTGCTGATGAGCGTGATCAACGAGACCGGTGCGCTGCCCACGCGCAACCACCAGGACAATCAGTTTGAAAACGCCAAGGACATCGGCGCCGAGGCCATGGCAACGCCACGCAAGACCGACGGCAAGAAGCAACTGGTGACCAATCAGGCCTGCTTTGGTTGCACCATTGCCTGCGGTCGCATCAGCAAGATGGATGAAGGTCACTTTACCATCGAGAACAAGCCGCAATACCGCGGTGCCAACGGCGGCCTCGAATACGAAGCGGCCTGGGCGCTGGGCGCGGCCAATGGCGTGAACGATCTGGAAGCGCTGCAATACGTCAACTTGCTGTGCAACGAAGAAGGCATTGACCCCATCACCTTTGGCGCAACCATCGGCGCCGTGATGGAGCTCTATGGCATGGGTGTTTTGACCAAAGAGCAGCTCGGTATTGAAGCCCCCTTTGGTTCGGCCCGTGCGGTGGCATTCCTGGCCGAAGAAACGATCTACGGTCGCGGCTTCGGCAAAGAAATCGCTCAGGGCTCGAAACGCCTGACCGCCAAGTACGGCCACCCGGACCTGAGCATGAGCTCCAAGGGTCAGGAGTTCCCGGCCTACGACGGCCGCGCCATTCAGGGCATCGGCCTGGCCTATGCCACCAGCAACCGCGGCGGCTGCCATCTGCGCGGCTACACCATTGCCTCCGAAGTGCTGGGCATTCCGGTCAAGACCGATCCGCTGGAGCATGAAG
>CAIXNB010000083.1 GCA_903920695.1 uncultured beta proteobacterium | reverse complement strand
GCCTGGTATGACAACGGCGCGCCGCTGGGCTCCAAGGCCAGCGACGAATGCAGAATCGACGCACTGGCGCAGGCCTGGGCCGTGATCTCGGGCGTGGCGTCGCCAGCGCGCGCCAACCAAGCGCTTGACGCGCTGGAGCAGCACTTGATCAGCGATGACGACAAGCTGATCCGCCTGCTCACGCCAGCGTTTGAAAATACGCCGAACGACCCCGGCTACATCAAAGGCTACGTGGCCGGTGTGCGTGAGAACGGCGGCCAGTACACGCATGCCGCACTGTGGGTGGTCAAGGCCATGTCCATGGCCGGTCGCCGTCAGCGCGCCGCCGAGTTGCTCAAGATGCTCAGCCCGATCAGCCACAGCAGCACGCAACTTGATGCCGAGCGCTACAAAGTCGAACCCTACGTCATCGCAGCCGACATCTATGGCGTGGCGCCGCACGTGGGGCGCGGCGGCTGGACCTGGTACACCGGCTCAGCGGGCTGGATGTACCGCGTGGCGATTGAATCCCTGCTCGGCTTCAGCCTGGAAGGCGGCAATACCCTGCGCCTGGAACCCCAAATCCCCGACCACTGGCCCGGCTTCAAACTGCGCTACACGCTGGGAGACGGTACGCAGTACCAGATCGAAGTCGTCAATCCGAACGGCGATGCGCGAAGCGTGCGCTCGGCCACGCTCGATGACGTCGCCATAGACTGCAGCGAGCAAGGCGTTGCGATAGCGCTTGCTCACGACGCGCGAGCCCATCAACTGCGGGTCGTGACGGGCGAACGGCTCTGAATCAGCGTGCGTCAAGCCGGTGCGACAGCAGCCAGGGCACGAGTTCCGGCTCGGCGTAGGCGCGATCCCAGGCGCCGTGGTTGACGCCGGCGTATTCGCTGTAACGCACTTCGGCCCCCGCAGCGCGCAGCGCCTGCGCCATGCCACGCGATTGCGCGACCGGCACAACGTCATCAACCGCACCATGAAAAATCCAGGCTGGCGTCTTACCGATGCGGCGCGCAAAAGCAGCAAACGGGTCCACTGCCCGGATGTCCGGGTACTGAACGAATAAGGCCGCCTGCCCCGCGCCAATCACATCGTCATCGTTCGCCAGATCAATGAAGCCGCAGACCGGCGCGATGGCGGCAAACGTGTGCGGATGGCTGGCCGCCAGCAGCCAGACGCCCTGCCCGCCCATTGACAGGCCGGTCAGGTAAGTGCGCTGCGGGTCACCGTGAAATTCGGCGCTCGACTGCGCCAGCGCCTTCATGGCCTGCGCTGCCATGGCGCCGCTCCAGCGCGTGTTATCGCGCGCTTGCGGCATGACCACGATCAGCGGGAAACGCTTGCGCTCGCCACGAATGGCTGACGGCAGACCGCCCTGGGTCTGCACCGTGCCGTCCGCACCGCGCTCCCCGGAGCCGTGCAAAAACAGCGCAATCGGCCAGGATTTGTCAGGCGTGTAATCCACGGGTACATAGACCTGATAGCGGTAGCTGACGCCGTCCAGCGTCACGCTGCGATCCAGAAAACCGGTGTCGGTCGCGCACGCCGCCAAAGGCACGCCAGCCAGCGCGAGGATCAGAGTTCGCAGTCGGGTCAGCATGAACTTCATCGCTACAACTCCCCGTCAAATAGTCACTTCGTACCAATCGTGCGCGCCAGCAGTTTCTCGGCACGCGTGAAAAAGTCAATGCTGGTTTCGGGCTTGAGCCAGTTGTGGCCCTCGTCGGCGTATTCGACGTATTCCAGGTCCACACCGGCGCGTTTCGCGGCGTCGCGGAAGTCGCGCCCCTGCTCGAGCGGCACGCGCAGGTCGTCCTTGCCCCAGGCCGCCAGCACCGGCACATGGATGTCGGCCGCGCGGTGCGCCGGCGAGGTCTGCTTGAGTTGCTCGGCGTTCAGCTTCAGGTCGCCGATGGCAAGTTCTTCAAATGCCAGGTGTTCATCGTGACCACCCCAGTTGTACTTATCGTTCTTGAGCAGCTCGGGCAGGTCGGTAACGCCAACCCAACTGATGGCGCAGCGATAACTATCCGGGTGGCGCACCGGGCCCATCAAGGCCGCATAGCCACCGTAGCTGGCACCCATGATGCAGGCTCGCTTGGCATCGACCCAGCCCTTGGCCACAGCCCACTGCAAGGCATCCTGCAAATCATCCTGCATCGTCAATCCCCATTGGCGCCAGCCCGCCACGTAATGCGCGCTGCCATAGCCGATGCTGCTGCGAAATTCGGGCTCGATCACAACGTAGCCTCTGGACGCCAGAAACTGCGTCACGGCGTTGAACTCAAGCCGGGTGCGCCCCCAAGGACCACCATGCACCAACACCACGGCCGGTTTGTCCTTGGCTGCAGGACCTGCCGGCAAGGTCAGGTAGACCGGCATATCGACCCCGTCACGCGCCTTGATGCGATGAAAGCTGCGTGCCCCCATTTGCTTGGAATCGATATCGGGATAGGCGCTGCCCAGGGTCGTGATACGCCGACTGGCCGGCTCAAAAATCGAATAAATCGGCGCCGCCCGGTCCGACAGGCTGGTGACCATCCAGCGCTTGCCGCTCAGGCACTGGCGGCAATCGATCACGTTGATGTAACCGGGCATGGCCTGGTCGATGCCAGCCTGCGCCGTGCGCATGGTTTCGTCGGTCCATTGCGTGTAAACCGAGTCCAGTGTGTAGCGCCAGCCGAGCGGGCGCAAACCCGGCTCGTCGAGCAAAGGTATGGCGCTGTCACCCACATCGAAGCCCGGCGCGGCGAGCAGGGGCTCGGTGCCGGGCTGACCGGTGGCAGCGTCCCAGGTGGTCAATTGCGCGCCCACGCTGGGCGCACGCTCAGTCGCTACAAACAACTGGTCCTGCAGCAAGAAGCGTGGTGCCCAGCCCTGCGGTTTGGTCGCATCGAAGTTGGCCACTTCCTTCCACTGCTCCTGCTCGCGCCGGAAAATGTGCCGACGCAAACCCGATAGGCTCTCCACCCAACGCGGCTTGCCGCTGGCGTCAGCGATCCAGTGGAAGGCCCCATCGGGCGCATCACTGGTCAGGCGAATCGGCGAGGGCACCCGCGTGTTGAGCCGCGCCAGCGCAAACGTTTTGAGGCGCGAGTTGTGCGGCGGTCGCTCGACAATCAGGATGTCGTCACTGCCATCGCGCAGGGTTGAAGCCAGTGTCCACTCGCCCGACAACACATTCTTGGCCTTGGTTGCCAGCAGCCGAAATCCGCCGTATTTGGGGTCGATCAGGATCTGACCGCTTTCGCCATCGGCATCGACTGCCCACAGCCCAGTGGTTCCAGCCCAGGCACCGGCCTGCGAATCAAAAGCCTGGAACACCAGACGCTTCTCATTGACCCAGGCCACGCGGCCGATGTCGTAATCGGGCAGCCAGGCCACGGTCTTGAATTTGATCGGCGACTGCTCCAGATCGGCCAGCGCCAGTTCCATGCGCCCGCGCGGCCCCGGCAGGGTCACCGCCAGTGTCTTGCCCGACGGCGACAAGGCAACCGAACCCACCACCGGTTTCGAGAAAAAAGTTTTGGCCGAGGGGTATTGCGCCCGTGCGGGCCATGAGCCTAGCGTCAGCAGCAGCAAGGCTGCCTTCAAGAAAATCAAAAAGTGCTTCATTGTTTTCTCCCTTCAATCATCTATTCAAAACTCTCGTCGTCATAAACCCGGTTTCGCCATTGCGAGGGAAGCGAAGCAATCCATGATCCCGGTTGTCATGCCGGACTTGATCCGGCATCCAGTGGTACGCGTTGCATGGATTGCGGGTCAGGCCCGCAATGACGAGCCGCGGTTTCATGGCTTGTGTACGGTTTCGGAAGCACGAACCACAGTACCCGTCAAGGTCACCACATGCAGTGTTTTGTTCTTCCACTTCATCAGCACGCCATTAACCAGTGCCGGTGGCGGTGTGCCGGCACCAGGCCACTGCAGCACGAAGCCGCCGGGTGGCAGACTCACGCCCGGTTTCAGGTCCAGATGAAGTTTTCCACCAGTCAAACGCAGGCGATAACCCAGGCTGCCATAGGACGTTCGCAAGCCCGCCACAGCAACGCCCGACCCTTGCATCCAAGGCTGCGGAACACCGGCTGCCAGCACCAGCGCGCGATCATGCTCGCGCTCATAGGCAAACATGTCGAGCGCGGCGCGGATGTAGTCGCTGGAGATCCAGGTATGCGGCATGTCGCCGATGAATTGAACATTGCGCGGATCGCGCCACACCACCTCGGCCCACTGGTTCCAGCCCTGCGGGCGCTGGTCGGCAAAAAAGTATTTGAGCACGGCATGAACGCGCTCAATCTCGCCCAGGCGCAACAAGGAGCCCACCGTGCGCAACTCGTAGGGCGTGTAATTCTCCCAATCGGCCTTGCCGTCGCGGCGCGTGACAAAGTTTTTCCAGTAGCGCTCGAAGGTGCCCTTCAACAGCCGTTGATCGAGGTTCTCCTGCTCGCCACCGGGCGAGAGCGCCACGGTGCTGGAGGTGGCATCAAAGTCACCGAGTTCGGCCGCACCGCTGAGGTAATCAACACCGTGGCGCTGCGCCGTCAGCGCCAGCGATGCATAGAGCTCACGCTGGAACTCGTCACGCTGCGCGCTAATGCGTTGCGCGGCTTCGGTATGACCGAGCACGGCGGCCAGACTGGCCGCATCCTTGAAACCGCGCAAGGCCCAGAAATCATCCCAGTACGAATGCATGGGCTTGGCCGAATAACCTTCGTGGCTGATGGACGCTGGCATCAAGCCCCAGAAGGCGCGCGCATCGCCTTCGCGGTTCTTCGCCATCCGCTCGCTCTGGCGCAGCGTCTCCAGATAATTCGCCGCGCGCTCCACGTGTGGCCAGAGCCTCGCCAGTTGTTCCCGGTCGTGCGTGTAGCGATAAAGCTCGGCAATGGCAAAGATCAACTGGCCATGGCTGTCGTTCTCGGGCACCGGGTCGGGGCCACGCTTGTCAACGCAGCAGGGTACTTTGCCGCTGGCGAACTGGTAGGGTGCAAACCACTGCACAAAGTCGCTCGCGACGCCATCCTGCCCCAGACGCAACAGGCCTTCGACCATCATGGCGCCGTCGCGAATCCAGGAGCGCGCATAAGAGTGCGTTCCCGGTTGCAGCGCTGGCCCGTCACGCGACATCAGCATGTGGGCGAGCGACGAGCGCACCGAGTCCACCACCGGTTGCCCGGCCTTGGGCACTTGCAGTTGCACGCGGTTGAGCTTTTCGCGCCAGCGCGCCACCACCTGGTCCTGCTGCTGCTGCGCCCATAGCGCACTGGTCTGCGGGTCAACTGGCAAGCGCGGCGCGCCCGTCAGCGGCAGCACCAGGTTGAAAGTCTTGCTGGCATGCGGCGCCAGCGTGACCTCATAGACCAGCGCGGAACTTGCATAGCCAAAGCCATCCTCCAGTCTCTGCGGCGCGACGCTGTAGGGCTGCTCCACCTGCTCCAGGATATGGCCGGTCTCGAAGCGCGAGGCCACGAAACCATCGGGCTGCTGCAACGGCCAGACGCGACGCTGGCCGTTGACCAGCATGGCCTGCTGATCCCAGCCGACGCTGCCAATGCGGCTCACGCCACCGGGCGTGTTGAGAAATTGCCGCGGTGGATTGACCTGCATCGGCCGCAAGGCCAGCACCAGCTTGAAGGTCTTGCGCTTGCGAGCGTGATTGCTGACTTTGTAGCGGCCCATCAGTTGCGCCTGCCTGGCGTCGCCCATGGCCAGCGCCGTCACATCCAGCGTGAGATCCTGCGCGCGCCAGTGCACGCTGGGTATGGGAAGGTAGCCGTCCTGCAAGGTTTGTCGCGCCTTCACTTGCGCCCAGCTCACGCGACCACGCTCGCCAGGGCCCGTGATCAAGAAAGGCTCGATCGAGAAGCCGCCCTTGCCGGCTTCAATCGCACCGTCTTCACCGATCAACCCGGAATCATTGCCACCGTCCACGCCCACCAGCGTCCAGTACGGCTGCTGTCCCGAGAAGCCACGCGGGTACAGGCCGCGAGGCGCGTCCTTGGCCAGCGCGAGAAAAAAGGCATTGGGGTCGGCGCCAAAGGCGACGTCACGCACCTCAATGCCGGCCAGCCGGTAGCTTGAGGCGCTCGCGTCGGGCAGCAGCAGACGCAGATAACGCGTCTCGGATTCCGGCAGCAACAGGTAGTGCTTGAGCCCGCCGCCTTGCTGCACGGAACGCACGGTGCGCCAAGTTGTGCCTTCGTCAGAGAACTGCACCTCGTAGCGCACGGCCGCCGCCTGCGATGCCCAGTTCAGCACGACGCCGCCGAACTCGCGCACCTGGCCCAAGTCGATGCGCACTTCCTGCGCGAAAGGCGGCTGCGCCGGTGCAGCGTTGATCTGGGGCACCGGCATGGCGCCAGTCGCAGCGGGCAGTTCGGTGAAACGCAATGCATCGAAGCAAACCGAACCACTGCCACCGCCCGTGCCGCTGGAAACCACCAGTTCGATCGATGCCGTGTGGCGCAAAGTGCTGTCCTTGATCGGACCCCAGGCGAAGTCGATATGCCGCTTCTTGATCGCCAGGGGCTGCCAGTCAACCGGAGGCGTGTAGTTGCGCCGGCTCATCCACCACACGTTGTCGCCGCTGGCATCGACCCACTTGATCTCAAGATGGTTGGCTGGCGCCGCGCCGCGCACGCGCAGGTCAAAGCGGTAGTTCTGCGGAAAATCCAGCGCCAGGGCGCGCCGCGCGAAGGCATAACCCGAGACGCCGTTGAAGTCGTAGTCCAGGCACATGGCTTTGCCGGCAACGCCGTCAACCTGGCGCAGCGTGGCCTTGACCTGGTCCGACGCGTTCGCCTGCCACGGCGTGATGTCTTCGAAGTTGTCGAGCACGCGCGTCGCGCCAACAAGGGGCTGCGCTTGCACGCTCACAAAGCCGAACCACAGCAATGCGACACAGGCCAACGCCAGCCCCCGAACGAAGCTGCGACTTTGCGTCGTCATTTCACACTCCCCATCAGCAAACCCTGAATGTAGTAACGCTGCATCACCAAAAACAGCGCCAGCACCGGCAGCACTGTGACCACCGAGCCGGCCATCATCAATTCGTTGTCCTGTACATGCTCACGCGACAGAGCCGACAGCGCCACCGGCAAGGTGTGCAGGTCACTGTCGGTCAACACGATCAGCGGCCACATGAAGTCATTCCAACTGCCCAGAAACGTGAAGATGGCCAGCGTCACCAGCACCGGTTTGAGCAGCGGCAGCACGATGGTGAAGAAGATGCGACCCTCACCAGCACCGTCAATGCGCGCGGCTTCAAGCAACTCATCGGGGATGGTGCGCGCGTACTGGCGCACCAGGAAAATGCCGAAGATGCTGGCCAGCCCCGGAATCAGAATGCCGCCAAAGGTGTTGACCAAGCCCATGGTCTTGAGCATCAGAAACAGCGGCATCATGGCGACCTGCCCCGGTATCACCAGCGCAGCCAACATCGCCTTGAAGATCGGCTCGCGTCCGGGAAACGGCAATTTGGCAAAGGCATAACCGGCCATCACGTTGAAGAACAGCGAGATCAGCGTCACGGCGCTGGCCAGCAGCGTGCTGTTGAGAAAATAGCGCCCCATGCCAGCGCGCTCGAACAACTCGCGGTAGTTCGCGAGTGTGGCGCTGGCTGGCAGGAATGGCGGTGGAAAGTTGCTGGCTTCGCCGGCGACCATGAAGGAGACTGACAGCATCCACAGCAAGGGCGCGATGCTGATCGCCGCAATGCCGAACAGCACGCCGTTAACCACCGCCGTCTGAACCGGATGCTTCATAAGGCCCCCTTGCGCCGCGCGAACCAGAGCAGGCCGTGCGTGATCACCAGCATCATGGCGAACAGAACAAAGGCCACCGACGAGGCAAAGCCCAGGTTCCACCACTTGAAACCTTCGTCATACATCAGATACAGCACGCTGTACGTGCTTTGCAGCGGACCGCCCTGCGTCATCACGTAGGGCTCGGCAAACATCTGGAAATAGCCGGCCATGGTCATGATACTGACCATCAGCAGCGTCGGTCCCAGCATGGGCACCGTGATGTGCCAGAACTGCTGCGGCGCGCGCGCGCCATCCATGCGCGCCGCCTCGTACAGTTCCTCCGGAATGCTTTGCAGCGAGGCGAGAAAAATGATCATGTTGTAGCCAAAGTTCTTCCAGACAGCGAACAGGATGATGGTCGGCATTGACCAGTGCGGGTCGCCCAGCCAGTTGATCGGCGCCAGCCCCAGGCCGCCGAGCCCGTAGTTGATCAAGCCGTAGCGCACATGAAACAGATAGCGCCAGATCACGGACACGGCGACGACCGTGGTGACCACCGGCGCGAACAATACGGTACGGAAGAAGGGCTTGAAATGCGTCAGTCTGGAGTGCAATAACAGCGCGCAGGCCAGTGACGCGGCAATCGAAAGTGGCACGCCCACCAGCACAAAATACGCGGTGTTGCCCAGCGCCTGCCAGAACAGCGGCTTTTGCAGCAGGGCAAGGTAGTTGTCCAGCGCGACGAAGCGCAGGTTGCGCAAGTCCGCCAATGCATAGAGGTCGAAATCTGTCACGCTCAAAGCCAGTGCGGCAACGACCGGCAACACAAAGAATACCGCGATAGCGCTCAAGGCCGGGGCGACAAAACCCCAGGCAGCCAGGTAGATTGGGATGTGCCGCTTCATGGTTTGGCCTGGCCCTGCGCCAGCATCCAGCGTCGTTTCTCCAGCATGGCATCGACTCGGGTGTCGAGTTCCTGCACCGCTTGATCAACGCTCAGACTGCCATGCACCAACTGCGCCGCGAGCACCTGCATTTCGTTGGCGATGCGCTCCCATTCCGGCAACTTGGGCGCAGGCTTGGCACGCTCCAACTGGACGCGAAAGGCCTGGGCATAGACATCGTTCGCCAGCGCCGGCGTCGCCCAGACCGAGCGCCGCGGCGGCAGATTGCCCGTGAGTTCGTGAAAACGCGCCTGCACCGCCGGGCTGGAAAGGTACTCCACCAGTTCCCAAGCCTGCTGCTTGTGCCTGGATGCCTTGAACACCACGAGGCTGGCGCCACCGGCGGTCGAGGCGCCCGGACCGTTTGGCCCCGGCATCGGCGCCGTCATCCAGTTAGCCTGTTGCTCGCTCGGCAGGCGGCGCTTGAACTCGCCGATGTTCCAGGGGCCAGAGATGTAAAACGAAAAATAGCCACGACCGAATTCGGCCCACAGATTGGCGATCTGGTTGTTGTTCATGGGCGGGGCCCAGCCGCTGTCAAACATTTCGCGGTAAAAATTCAAAGCGCGACGGAAGTCTGTACTGCGAAAGTTGCCCCATCGACCGCCGTCGCGCAGCAAGGATGCCTCCTGCTGCAGCGCCAGCACCAGCAGCGGCTCAAACTCATTGACCGGCAACAGGACGGCGTAGCTTTGCGCACCGACCTGGCGCTTGATGGCCGCGAGCATCCGGCGCCATTCGTCCCAGGTCTGCGGCGGCGCATTGAAACCCGCCTTGGACAGCAAATCCTTACGGTAGAACAGCAAGCGCGTGTCCACATACCAAGGCACGCCGTAGACCGTGTTGTCGATCACATTGGCGTCCCAGATACCGGGAAAGAAATCCTGCGGCGCGATGAGCTTGGAGTTGGCGATCTGTGCCCCGAGTGGTTCCAGCGCCCGTAGCGCCACCATTTCGGGAATCCAGGTATTGCCCATTTGCGCCACGTCCGGCGTGGCGTCGCCGGCGAACGCCGTCAATAATTTTTCATGGGCGGCGGACCACGGCAGCTGCTGCACCACAACCTGGGTGCCGGGATGCAGACGTTCGAACTCGGGCAGCAAAGCCGTCACAACCTCGCCTTCGCGCCCCATGGCCCAGAAGGTCACGACCTCGCGCTTGGGCGAACAAGCCGCAAGTACCAGCAAGGCGATCATGCCCAGCGTGCGCAACAGCAGCACCAGACCGGGACGAGTGGATTGACCCCTCAATTCGCCTCCAGCCAGCCGCCGCTGAAACCGGCACTGCGCAGTGCGCGACGCAAATGTGGGTTCTTGCGCATGACAGACCAGACCAGATCGCTGCGATAGTTTTCAATCATGGTCACAATCGGCCCCTGATCGAGGCCGAGATAATCCGTGGCCACCCAGCCAAAATCGGGAACCGTGCGCCCATTGCTGAGCTTGACCTTGGTGTTGACGAAACTCGGGTTGAAGGCATCCAGGAAACCGTATTGACCATAAATGATGGCGCCGTATTTCTGCTTCATCGCCTGCACCGCCGGGATCACCAACTCGGGCGCGAAAGGCAGTGACCCGGCCGCCGCGGTCGGCGTAATCGTCCCGTCGTCAAACGGATCGGGCCAGCCGACGCCACGCGCAAAATAGTCTTTGAATTGCCGCATCTCGCCCGAGAAGTCCTGCACCTTCACGTCACCCGGGCCATCACTGGCCGAGATTCCCCATATGTTTTCGCCATAGCCATTCCAGCGCATCGGGTTAATGATCGCATAAGCACGCTGTGCGTAGGTGGCGCGGCGACTGTTTTCAAAGTAGTCGATGCCCTTGGTCTTGCTATAGGCGTCCTGAATGCCGCGAAAGTCAAACCAGACGTGCGTGAACTGGTGAATGAACATGGACTGAAAGCTCAGGTAGTCATAGCCCTGAGTGCGGCGCCAGCTCTGGTCATAGGTGGCCGTCAGCGCCGTCCAGGCCGAAGGCGCCAAGGGCTGCGTCGGCGAAGCCAAGCCGATCAGCACCACCAGCATGGCCTCGTTGTACTGCGACCAATCCGAGAGGATGTAGCCGGTTTCCGGGTGCCAACCCAGCGTCACAAGGGGCGGGTGGCTCTGCTGGGCCCAGGCCCAGTCAACCCGGCCGGCAATCGTGTCCACTGCCGCGCGGATTTCAGCCTCATCCGCAGTCGATTGGTCAAAGTAGGACTGGGAAAACAACATACCGCTGAGCAGCAGCGCCGTGTCCACGGTGGACAGTTCAACGCGGCCGTAACGGGCACCACTGTTCATATCCAAAAAATGGTAGAAGAAACCCTTGTAGCCAGCCTTGCCGGTGGCATCGGGCCCTTGCGGCGTGTCACGGAAGAAGCGCACGGTGGCCAGCGTGCGTGCGCGCGCCTGTTCACGCGTGATGTAGCCGCGCTCGACGCCGATGCCGTAGGCCGTGAGGGCAAAACCGACCGAGGTGATGCTGGCAAACGGCGGGTTGGGCCAGCGATCAGGCACCAGCCCATTGGCCGGATTGGCGGTCTCCCAGAAGAAATCAAACGTCCTTTTTTCGAGATCGTCAAACAGCGCTGGCAGTGGCGGCTTGACGGCAGCCAGCGCCGGTGGCAACAGCGCCGGCGCCGACAAGGAATTGCTGGGTGCGGCGACGCCGCGAGCGGCATCGCTGCCGCCAAGCTGGCAAGCGCAGAGCAAGCCAGCAACAAGAGAAATCGCGAGGCTACGAAGCCAGCGACGGGGCAACAGATCAGTCATAGATTGAAAAACAGATTACGGAGTCTTTGGCGGATTGCGCAGTGACGGGCCGTCGTTGCAAAGCGCCTCGCGGCGGGTGGCAGATGCTGCGTACTGACGACCATGAATCAAGTATCGTCATTGCGAGTTCACTGTTTCGGGCGCCGAGACTGCAGACGGACCATAAACCAGGCACGCGTCATTGCGGGCCCGACCCGCAATCCAGGGCGTGTGTGTAGCTGTGGATGCCGGATCGAGGTCCGGCATGACAAACCGGGCATGAATCGCCGCGTCCTGCCGGCCTCGCGATGACAAACCCCATCGCCGCGCCCCGCAAATCGGGGACGCGACGATGGGTTTGCGCACACGCTTAGAACACGTATCTCAGGCCAAGCTTGATCGTCCGCATCGGGCCCGATACGTCATTGGGTTTTTGGAAATCCGCGTCCCACGGAAATTTCCCGTAGTAACCCCAGTTGGCGGTGTTAAACAAATTGATGACGTCTGCACGCACAACAATCTTGCTATTACCAGGCATCTTGACTTCCTTTGACAAGCCAACATCAACCTGCCGTGTTGCGTCTTGCGCAGCAGAAGTCCAGGCGCATGCTGGGGCGCATGTCATGATCGTGTAATTCATGCCGGACCCCCAAGTTAACTTGCCGGACAACAGGAGACCGTAGGGGATATCAACCGAGCCGGTTGCGATAATGCGATGGCGCTCCACGTCGTTACTGGGATGCAGCACGGTTCCACCGAACTTCCCACCCGGACCGGAAGTCCACTGATATGCATCGGCAGCGCCACCCTCCGGGTTAGTGGTTTCACCGAGCGTATTGGTATAGGCGACAGTCACACCCCAGCCGGAAATCTTGCTATAGGGCTTATCCGCTTTCAGGAAGAGGGTTCGCGTTCTGGTTTCACCCGTGAAATCTCCCAGAACCAAATTACCAAAGCTTCCAATTGAACCCCACAAAGGATCTGCCGGACCGGAGGTGCCAAATCCACCATTCGGATCGCGGTTGCCTTCGAAGAACACAAGCTGATTGTGTTGATGCGAGTTGGTGTAAGCCACTTCACCATTCCAGTCAGAGAGCTTTTGACGCAAGCCAATGCTGAACTGGTCGGCATACGGCATCTTCAAATTGTTATTGATGCCCCAGATCTCATTTGTACTGCGGTTCTTCGATACCTGATCCAGCGCCAAATTCGCAATAGCGCGGTCATAGGCCCGGCCCCATCCGGAGAAGAAAACTGAATCCTTGTTTCCCGCCAGGTCATAGGAGAAACCGAGACGCGGCTGAATTGCACCGGTGAAGGCCTTGCGATTACCGTTTGCGATGTAATCCTCGAT
Organism: uncultured beta proteobacterium; assembly: GCA_903920695.1. Taxonomy (GTDB): domain Bacteria; phylum Pseudomonadota; class Gammaproteobacteria; order Burkholderiales; family Burkholderiaceae_C; genus Rhodoferax. The sequence continues at coordinate 2,706 of CAIXNB010000083.1, read as the reverse complement.
GTTGATACCCCCTTTAGCCAAGGACTGCGCATAGGTCTGACCGACTGCTGCACCGGCTCGCGTATCGGGTCCCCGCAAAGCCGCAGCCTTATCCGCTGGCATCACGTAATCGTTGTTGAGCATGTTGTCCTCATAGTCCCAACGCACGCCGTAATTGACTTCCAGTCGATTGTTAACTTGCCAATCATCCTGCAGGTAGATGCCAAACTGATTATTCTTGTAGGTGATGCGGTCACCAGTCTGTGCCACGCTGAAAACAACGTCCGGGTTCAGCGTCTGGTTCACCGAACCATCAGGCTGTATAAAACGCGCAAAGTGTTTGGTTGGATTATCAATATTGGACAAATCAAACTCGGTCATCTTCAGCTTGGCACCGGTCTTCACGGTGTGCAATGCATAACCCGTATAAGTCAGGTCATCTTGCAACAAAACGCCTGTTTGCCTCTTGTCTTGGACATTACCAGCGCCACCAGTCCAGGCTATATTGGACCAATTGGTTGTCTTATATTCAATCAGATCCTGATTGTTCGTCGAATAGGGGTTCCAAGCCGATTTTTCGTACCCGATACGCGCCTCATTCAACCAATTGTCGCGCGTTAGCTCATGTTTGATATCCAACCGAGTTTCATCGTTACTTCGAGTGACGGTGTTGTTGATACCGCTATTAGTCCAATCATTTGGCAGACCGACGTCTCTTTCCTTACGATATTTGGCACTCACTTCCAGGCGCTGATCATCCGAAAGCTGCCAGTCAATCTTGCCAAACACTAAATCTTCTTTGAAGGTTCGGGTGGCTGAACCTTCCTCTTGTGCCCTCAGTGTCGCCAAGTCATTGGCATTGGCAATACCAGTCGTATTCAACAACGTAAACTGACGTGGATCGGTATTGTCCTTCGCTTCATAGGCGAAATAATAGTGAATCTTATCCGGGACGATCGCCCCACCAAGACTGAATCCATACTGTTTCTGAGTGAAGTCGGGCCGAGGCACACCAGCAGCAGTTTGCTGATCCTGTTTCGGACTGGTTCGCGTCAAGTTGCTGCCCGTGTAGTCCACAAAAACGTCGCCGTGCAGTTCATTCGTGCCGGACTTGGTGACAGCAATAATCGCCGCGCTGCTGACTTGATCAAATTCAGCTTTATAGTTTTGCGTGATGACTTTGTATTCGCCAATGGCTGCTTGCGGAAACGGATTACCACGGGAACTATCCTGCCCCGAAACGCCGCCCGTCAAGACGTAGTTCTTTTGACTGACGCCGTCAATGAAGACGTTTACGTTATTGGCGCTCTGTGCGCCACTCTGCATTTTCGAATTACCAGAGCTGGGATCCACATTGAAACGCACACCGGGCGCGAGTTCGGCAAAAGCCAGGAAATTTCGTGTGACTTGCGGCAGATTCTCGATCTGGGCGCGTGACACGCTGGTGCCGACCTCAGAACTCTTCACATCCTTGCGCTGCAATGAGCCAACGATCTGCACTTGCCCAAGCGAGACACCGGCAGCGCTAGACAAAGCCAAGTCAATGGCGGCCGTTTCACCCACCTGCAAGGTCACTTCCTGGGATTTCTCCTTGGATCCGACAACGCTGATGGTGTAACTTCCAGGCGCCAGACCCAGCAGCACATAGCTGCCGTCACCTTGCGTGGTGGCTTTGTGCGTGGCCCCGGTCTCCTTGTTGGTAGCAACAATCTGCACCGGTGCCTTGACCGGTGCGCCCTGTTGCGTGATCTGCCCGCGAATGGTCGCGGTGCTCAGTTGGGCCAGCGCCGGTTGCGCCAGCAAGGCGCCTCCGGTGATCAAGCCTGCAATGACGGTTTTGTTAAACCGCTGCATATTCATATTCTTTAACACTGCGCTCTCCTTCTTGTCATGATGAAACTGTTTTGCCCAATCCAACCAATACCAACCCACTCTGCGGTCGCCCGCAGGAACTCCTCACTACGAGTTCAGACCTGAGCGTCTGCGGCGATGCCGAGACACGCTCCGGATGCTCGATGCCCATGGCCAGCCGCTCCAGCGCCATGGACCCCAACTCGGCGATGCGCACGCGCACGGTGGTCAGTGGGGGCGAAACAAAACGCGCCATCGGAATATCGTCAAAGCCCGCCAGCGCCATCTCGTCAGGCACGGCAACGCCTGCTTCGTTCAGGGCAAAAAGGCAACCGATGGCCATCATGTCGTTGCTGGCAAACACCGCCGTCGGGCGGTCGGCCAGTGCCAGAATCTGATTGCCCGTGCGCCAACCCGAATCCTCCGAAAAATCGCCCTGCAAAACCAGTTCTTCTGTGCCGGGCACTAGCTCGGCCATGGCGTCGCGGTAACCGCGCAAACGTTCCTGCGCTTCAAAGTTGTGCTCGGGCCCGGCAATCAGGGCAATGCGGCTGTGACCACGCGCCACAAGGTGGCGCATCATCGACAGCGCACCACCATAGTTGTCAACACTGAAGGAAGGCAGGCTGGCGCCCGACACGCGGCTGTTCATGAGCACGGCCGGTATGTCTCGTGGCAGGTTTCTGGCAAGAAAATCGGCGTTCGCGTGCGGCGACATCACCAGCAAGCCATCAACCCGCCCATGCAAGGATTTCATGGCCGCCGCGGCCTCGGCGGCGTCGCCCCGGGTACTGGACAGCAGCAGGTGCAGACCGTGCGCACGCGCGGCCTGATCGATGCCACGGATCAGCTCGGAAAAGAACTCACCATGCAAGT
>CAIXNB010000082.1 GCA_903920695.1 uncultured beta proteobacterium | reverse complement strand
CTGGCCGCCTGGGTAGCGCCGAATTACCCTGAGGCATGATGTTATGGCGTCCCATTTTTTGTCATTGCGGACCTGATCCGCAATCCAAATTCTTGAGTGGAAGTGGATGCCGGATCGAGTCCGGCATGACAAGCAGGGGGCATGGATTACCTCAGCCTGCCTCTGTATCATTGCTCCCATGCGTGCCAAGTTGATGAGTTACTTCCTGCTGGGCCTGATCCGTGTCTTGACCGGATCGCAGGCGCGCTGGTATGGTTGCCCTCCCAAGGCCGAGCAGCGCATCTACTTCGCCAACCACCAGAGCCATGCTGACCTCGTCATGATCTGGGCCGCGCTGCCCAAGGAGTTGCGCAACCAGACCCGCGCCATCGCGGCCCGGGACTACTGGACCAAGACGCCGTTCCGGCAATGGATCACCACTGCGGTGTTCAACGTCATCTACGTTGCGCGCGACCGCAGTGCCGAAGAGGACCCGTTGGAGCCGCTGTTTGAGGCGCTCGAGCAGGGCGACTCGATCATCCTGTTCCCCGAAGGCACGCGTGGCAACGCCGAGCAGCCGCAGCCTTTCAAGGCCGGGCTCTACAACCTGGCCTGCCGCTTTCCCTCGATCGAGTTGGTGCCGGCCTGGATCAACAATGTGCAGCGCGTCATGCCCAAAGGCGAAGTGGTGCCGGTACCGGTGCTGTGCTCGGTCACCTTCGGCGCGCCGATTCACCTGCAGGAGGGCGAAGACCGGCGCGCTTTTCTGGAGCGTGCGCGCAACGCCGTGATCGCCTTGCGCGACGTCTGAACCTCATGTACCAACTGCTCAAGCAACTCAATGGCAACCAGCAGGTCGGTGCTTTGTTCACTCTGGTGTTCGGCATCTTGCTGCTGGCCAGCGTGATTGCGGTATTGTTATCGATGCGCGAATTTGGCGACAGCCAGCGCGCCGAGCAGCAGCGCAATGATCTCAACAACCTCGAAGGTCTGCTGCGCACCAGCTGGCTTGTGATGCTGGTGTTCTGGGTCGGTTGGCTGACCGGCGACTGGGTTGCGCTGAGCCTGTTTGGCCTGGTGTCCTTCTTCGCGCTGCGCGAGTTCATGACGCTGTCGCCGACGCGGCGCGGTGACCACCGTAGCTTGGTGCTGGCCTTCTTCGTGGTGCTGCCGGTTCAGTACACGCTGGTCGGCTATGAACTCTTCAACCTGTTCACCGTCTTCATTCCGGTCTACGTGTTCCTGGCCATCCCGCTGGTCAGTGCGCTGGCCAACGACCCGCAACGTTTTCTCGAGCGCAATGCCAAGCTGCAGTGGGGCATCATGGTCTGCATCTACGGCATGAGCCATGTGCCGGCCCTGCTGCTGCTTGATTTCCCGCACTACGACCGCAAGAACGCGTTCCTGATCTTCTTTCTGGTGTTCGTGGTGCAGACCAGTACGGTGGTTCAGCATCTGGCCTCGCGCAAGTTGCAGCGCCAGCCGGCCGCACCCGCCATCAGCCAAAGCTTCAACTGGCCGAGCTGGGGGGTTGGTGTGATGGTGGGCAGCGTACTCGGTGGTTTGCTGGCCGGCATCACGCCTTTCGTGCCGGGCCAGGCCTTTGTCATGGCCTTCATCGCCTGCGCTGCGGGCTCGTTCGGGCATCTAGTGATGAAAGCGCTCAAGCGCGACCGCGGCATCCCGATCTGGCGCGGCCAGGGCACGGCCGTCACCGGGGCCAGTGGCCTGCTCGACCGGGTCGATGCGTTGTGCTTTGCGGCGCCGGTCTTTTTTCATTCGGTGCGCTGGTACTTCGGGCTCTAACGCGACGCTATGCGAATTCTTGGCATTGACCCCGGCCTGCGTAGCACCGGCTTTGGCGTGATCGACGTCGAGGGCTCGGACCTCGCCTACGTCGCCAGCGGCACCATCAGCACCCTGCATCTGGAGAAAGGCCAGTTGCCGGCGCGCCTGAAAGTGCTGTTCGATGGCGTCAGCGAAGTCGCGCAGCGTTACCAGTGCGACGTGGCATCGGTCGAGATCGTTTTTGTCAATGTCAACCCGCAGTCCACCCTGCTGCTCGGGCAGGCGCGCGGCGCCTGCGTCACGGCCCTGGTCCATGCCGAGTTGCCAGTGGCCGAGTACACGGCGTTGCAGATGAAACAGGCGGTGGTTGGCTACGGCCGCGCCGACAAGACCCAGGTGCAGGAGATGGTGCGCCGACTGCTGGCGTTACCGGGCCTGCCCGGACCCGATGCGGCCGATGCCCTCGGTCTGGCCATCACCCACGCGCATGCAGCCAAGGCCATGGCGCGGCTCGCGCAGGCCGACGGCCTGATCGGCGCTGGCAGTGGCAAATACAAGGCTGGACGCAGTCGCTGAGCGTTAAGATACCTGCACGGCATGACGCCGCTTCACACCAAAAGGGATTTTCATGAGCCTGAAACTCAGCACCCCCATTCGCGCTGTTGCCCTGGTTGGCCACGGCGCCTGCGGCAAGACCACCCTGACCGAGAGCCTGCTGGCTGCCAGTGGCGCCATCAAGAGCCGCGGCACCATCGAGAAGGGCAATACGATTTGCGATTTCGATCCGATTGAAAAGGAACTCGGCCACTCCCTGCAGTCCGCGCTCGTCAGCTTCAACTGGAGCGGAGCCCAGATCCAGTTGATTGATACCCCCGGCTACCCGGATTTTTCCGGTCAGTCGATGGCAGCGCTGGCGGCGGTTGACACCGCGCTGGTGGTGGTCAATGCGCAGACCGGCATCGAACTGGCGACCGAGCGCATGTTCACGCTCGCCGGCGAGCGCGGCCTGTGCCGCATGGTGCTGATCAACAAGATCGACGCCGACAACGTCGATCTGCCGGCGCTGGTCAACGAGATTCGCGAACGCTTCGGCAAGCAGTGCCTGCTGCTTGATCTGCCGACCCACAACGGGCAGTACGTGGTCGAACTGCTCGGTCACGAGGACGGCGAGAGCGACTTTGCCTCGATCGCCGCAGCGCACCGTAGCCTGATCGACCAGATCGTCGAGGAAGACGACAGCCTGATGGCAAATTACCTCGAGACCGGTGCTGACCCGACACTGGAGGAACTGCACGCGCCATTTGAGCGCGCCTTGCGCGCCGGGCACCTGATTCCGATTCTGTTTGTTTCGGCCAAGACCGGCGCCGGCATCCCGCAATTGCTTGACGCCCTGGCGCGGCTGGCGCCGAATCCGGCCGAAGGCAACGCGCCGCCGTTCTACCGTGGCGAATCGATCGCGCAGGCGCAGGCGTTTGGGGCCCAGCCCGATGATGAACTGCATGTGCTTGCGCATGTGTTCAAGGTCGTGATTGATCCCTTCATTGGCAAACTCGGCGTTTTTCGGGTGCACCAGGGGACGGTGCGGCGCGATGCGCAACTCTTTGTTGGCTCCAGCAAGCGCGCCTTCAAGGTCGGTCATTTGTATCGGCTGCAGGGCAAGGACTACATCGAGGTGCCGGCGCTGGTGCCGGGCGAACTCGGCGCCGTCGCCAAGGTCGATGACATCGAGTTCGACTGCGTGTTGCACGATTCGCATGACGAAGACAACATCCACCTCAAACCGCTGAGTTTCCCGCAGCCGATGCAAGGCCTGGCGGTGCAGACGCGGCGCAAGGGCGACGAGCAGCGCCTGTTCGAGATCCTGCACAAGCTTGAGCTGGAAGACCCCTGCTTCAAGGTCGAGCGCCATCCCGGCACCAATGAGACCGTGATCCGTGGGCTGGGCGAAATGCACCTGCGCGCCAAGCTCGCGCGCATGCAGCAGCAGTACAAGCTCGAACTCGACACCAGCGCGCCGCAGATCGCCTACCGCGAAACCATCACGGCCCTGGCCGAAGGGCATTGCCGGCACAAGAAGCAAAGCGGCGGTGCCGGCCAGTTTGGCGAGGTGATGCTGCGCGTCGAGCCGCTGGACGGTGGCGCCGGTTTTGAGTTTGTTGACATCGTCAAGGGCGGTGCCATCCCCGGTGTCTTCATGGCGGCGGTGGAAAAGGGTGTGCGTCAGGCGCTGGCCGAAGGTGTGGTGGCCGGCTACCCTGTGCATGACATCCGCGTTACCGTGCACGACGGCAAGACGCACGCGGTCGACGGCAAGGACATTGCCTTCACCTCGGCCGGGCGCAAGGCCACCATCGACGCCGTGCGCAAGGCCTATCCGATCGTGCTCGAACCGCTCGTCAACATCGAAGTGCTGGCGCCCGAGCACACCATCGGCGACCTCACCGGCGATCTGGCCAGCAAGCGCGGTCAAGTCACCGGCACGCAACCGCGTGTGGCGGCCAGCGTCGCCATCAGCGCGCTGATTCCACTGGCCGAGCTCGATGACTACCAGGGCCGGCTCAAATCGCTCACGGCCGGTCAGGGTTCCTACAGCATCAGCTTCTCGCATTACGCCCAAGTGCCCGAGGCGACGCAGCGCCAGCTTGCCAGCAAGTACCAGGCGGTGGATCTGGACGACGAGTCCGCCACCGGAAACTCACGATGAACCGAATTCTGATCGCCTACTCAACCACCGACGGCCATACGCCCTGCATCTGCGAACGTCTGAAGCAGGTCATCGCGCAACAGGGACATGTGGCGGAGGTGGTGGCACTCGATCAGGCGGATGCCCTCGATCTGGCGGCCTTTGATACCCTGGCTATTGGCGCCAGCATCCGCTATGGCAAGCACCAGCCGCAGGTGGCGCAATTCATCGCGCGCCATCAGGCCCTGCTTGAGCGCAAGGCCAATGCGTTCTTCACGGTCAACATCGTGGCGCGCAAGCCCGAGAAGAATCGGCCCGAGACCAACCCCTACCTGATCAAGTTCCTGCGCCAGATCAGCTGGAAGCCCAAACTACTGGGCGTCTTTGCCGGCAAGCTCGACTATCCACGCTACGGCTTTATCGATCGCACCATGATCCGCTTCATCATGCTCATGACCAAGGGGCCGACCGACCCCAAGTCCGTGATCGAATTCACTGACTGGCAGCAGGTCGATGCCTTTGGCCGTCTGCTCAGTGAACTGAGCAGAGACTGACCCGTCGCCGGGCCCCTTATTAGGGCTTGGTTTTTCCCAGCAGTCCGAGCCCGCCCTTGCTGCGGGCGTCGGCGATCTCGGCTTCCACTTGTTTCGCGTCGGGCGAGCCGGGCGGCAGCACGGTAAGCACTTTTTCCCAATGCGTGATGGCCTGGGCGTAATCGGCGCGCCGGAAGGCGGCCGAGCCGGCCAGCATCAGGGCCATCGGATGTTTCGGGTTCAGAGCCAGCGCTTTGGTGACCAGCGCCAGCGGACGCCCTTCCAGTGTGTTGCTGCGTATGGCCAGCAGGTCGGCGTATTGGGTCAGCAGGTCAGGGTCCTGATCGACCAATTTGCCGGCCTTGCCGAAAGCCGCTTCAGCTTCTGGCAGGCGACCCTGTGACTTGTAGGCGCGTGCCAGACGAACCCAGCCTGGCAGGTCATCGGGCTTCTCTTTCAGACGCGCGGCCAGGCCTTCGACCATCTGGTTGATCTTCTCCGGTGTCATGCCTGCCACAGCAGCTGGGTCGACAGGTGGCAGTTTGCCGGCGTCGGATCCCTGTGCCGCTTTGGCGGCGCCCGGCAGGCCGGCCTTGGCGCGGGCGTCTGCGATATCGGCTTCCACCTGTTGCGCGTCGGGTGAGGCCGGGTCGAGCACAGCCAGCAGCTTTTCCCATTGGGCTACAGCCTGCTTGAAGTCGGAGCGGCGATAGGCGGCGACACCCGACATCATCAGCCCCATCGGGTGCTGCGGGTTCAGTGCCAACGCCTTGTTGACCAGTTCGAGCGGCTTGCCTTCGATGTTGTTGTTGGCGCGCACTGCCAGCAGGTCGGCATAGTCAACCAGTAAGTCGGGCTCGGTATTGACCAGGTCGCCAGCTTTCAGGAAAGCCTGTTCAGCTTCCGGGAAGCGCCCCATCACCTTGTAGGAGCGCGCCAGCATGGCCCAGCCCTTGGGATTGTCCGGGTTCGCCTTCAGGCGTGCCGCCAGCGTGTCGATCATTTGCGAGACCTGGTCTTCACCGGCTTTTTGTGTGGCGACCGGGTCGATCGCACCAGGTGTTCCCAGCCACCAATACATGCCGACAGCGCCAATCGGCAGCAGCAGCGCAATCACGACCGCCGTGCGCCGTGAAGTCAGGAAACTGTGCTGGCCGCCGGATTGCACCAGAGCCGGATCTTCGGTGTCGTCGAGCAGGCGCAACTGCAGCTCGTCCTTGCTCGCTTCACAATCCGCTGCGGAGATGATGCCGCGTGCCAGATCACGGTCCAGGGTTTCGAGTTGATCGCGGTAGATCGAGGCATTGAGGCGCTGGCTCGACACGCCGGCGCCACCAGCGGGCCACAGCAGTGGGCGCACCAGCCAGGCCAGTGCCAGCAGTGTCAACACCACTGCGATTGCGATAAAAGCTGTCATGAGGGAGTTTCCGTATCTTTGAGAAGAGACTGTGCCTTTTTGCGCTGGTCCGGATCGAGCGTGGCGGGCGTTGCGCTGCGCTGATTGCTGCGCACGGTGCGCACCAGCATCACGATGGCGCCGATCAGCAGCAGAAAGGGTCCGAACCACAAGAGCCAGGTTGTGGGCTTGACCGGTGGGCGGTAGCGCACAAAGTCGCCGTAGCGGCTGACCATGTATTCCATGATCTCTGCGTCGGTCTTCTTGGCCTTGATCAAGGTACGCAGTTCGCGCCGCAAATCCTCGGCCAGATCGGCGCGCGAACCGGCCAGCGATTCGTTCTGGCAAACCAGGCAGCGCAGTTCTTCGGAGATGGCAATCATGCGTTGCTCAACCACCGGATCTTCGGCCAGCGGAATGGCTTCACCAGCCCAGGAGGAAAGGGCGCAGTGCAGCGCCAGAATCAATGCCAGGCAGTATTTCATTTTTGCAGCTCCCGTACCAGCGGCAATATCGTGTCGCGCAGCGCCTCGTCCGTGATCGGCCCGATCTGCTTGTAGCGAATGACGCCAGTCTTGTCGATCAGAAAGCTTTCCGGCACGCCGTAGACGCCGAAATCGATGCCGATGCGTCCGTCCCGGTCAGTGATGGACAGGTCGTAGGGGTCGCCGTAGCGCGCCAGCCATTTCAGACCTTCCACGTTCTGGTCCTTGTAATCGAGACCGATTACAGGGATGGTCTTGGTCTTGGCAAACTCCACCAGGATCGGATGTTCCTGGCGGCAGGCCACGCACCAGGAAGCCCAGGTGTTGAGGATCCAGACCTTGCCCAGCATGTCCTTGGCTGAGAACTGCTGATCGGGCGCTTGCAGCTTGGGCGCTGTGAACAGGGGCGCCGGTTTGCCGATCAGGGGCGATGGGATCTCGTGTGGATCGCGTGTCAGGCCGATCGCCAGAAACACCACCAGGACGGCAAACAGGCCCAGTGGAATCAGGGCTTTCATCTTCATACGGCGACACCTTTCGCATGCGTCGGTACTGTTACCACTGCCTTGCGGCGATAGCGCCGGTCCAGCGCTGCCAGGGCGCCGCCGACTGCCATCAGCAGGGAGCCGTACCAGATCCATGTGACAAAGGGCTTGTGGTAGACCCGCATCGCCCAGGCCGGTGTCGGGCCGTCTTCCAGCCGTTCACCGAGTGCCACATAAACGTCACGCACCAGATTGCTGTCGATCGCCGTTTCCGTCATCGGCATGGTGGAGGATAAATAGGTTCTCTTTTCAGGCTCGAGTGTGCGCAGCACCTTGCCGTTTTTGATCAGTTCGACGATGCCGCGGTCGGCCGTGTAGTTCGGGCCCGGCACTTCGCTGATGCCGGCCAGGCGGAAGGTGTAACCCGCCACTTCGACCGTGTCGCCAACCGCCATGCGCACGTCTTTTTCGGTTTCATACCCTTTGACCATGGTGATGCCGACGACGCAGACCGCGATGCCGATGTGCGCCAGGTGCATACCCCAGTAGGCCAGCGGGATGACGCGCCAGTTGCTGGTGTTTTTGAGTTGGCGGTAGATGTGCTGGAGCGACGTCAGCACGATCCAGAACACCAGTGACAGCGAGAGGGCGACCAGCCAGGACCAGGGTCCGGCCAGCAGCGGCGCAGTGCAGCCCAGCAGCACCGACAGAGCGCCAACCGGGCCGAGCTTCTTGCTCAACTCGGCAACGCTGTCATTCTTCCAGCGCGCAAAGGAGCCGACCACCATGAAGAAGAGCACTGGCAGCATGATGGGGGCAAAGACAGAGTTGAAGTAAGGCGGGCCGACCGAGAGCTTGCCCAGATTGAGCGCGTCCACGATCAGCGGGTACAGCGTGCCCAGCAGCACGGCGGCGGCGGCGGTGGTCAGCAACACGTTATTGACCAGCAGAAAGGTTTCGCGTGACACCATCGAAAAAGCGCCGCCGGAACGAACTTTGCCGGAGCGCGCGGCAAACAGTGTCAACGATCCGCCAACCACAGCGGCCAGGAACAAAAGGATGAAGACGCCGCGTTTCGGGTCGGTGGCAAAGGCGTGGACCGAGGTCAGCACGCCCGAGCGGACCAGGAAGGTGCCGAGCAGGCTCAGTGAAAAACCAATGATCGACAGCATGATGGTCCAGCTGCGGAACAGTCCGCGCTTTTCCGTAACGGCCAGTGAATGGATCAGCGCCGAGCCGACCAGCCAGGGCAGGAAGGAGGCGTTTTCAACCGGGTCCCAGAACCACCAGCCGCCCCAGCCCAGTTCGTAGTAAGCCCACCACGAACCCATCGCAATGCCGATGGTCAGGCAGATCCAGGCGGCCGTGGCCCAGGGCCGAGTCCAGCGCGCCCAGGCGGCGTCAAGCCGACCGTTGAGCAGCGCGGCGATCGAGAAGGCAAAGGGAACGGCCATGCCGACGTAACCCATGTACAGCATCGGCGGGTGAAACACCAGGCCCGGGTCCTGCAGCAGCGGATTCAGGTCACGCCCTTCGCCCGGAATGTCGGCGAGGCGCAGGAACGGGTTCGAGGTGATCAGCATGAAGAGCAGGAAGCCAACCGCGATCAGGGCTAGAACCGCCAGCACGCGCGACACCATGACGTCGGGTAACTGGCGCGAGAACAGCGACACCGCCATCATCCAGGTACAGAGCATCACGAACCAGAGCAGCAGCGAGCCTTCGTGGCCACCCCAGACGCCGGCAATGCGGTAAATGTCGGGCAGCTTGGTGTTCGAGTGCTGCGCCACATACGAGACCGAGAAGTCGTTGGTGAAAAACGCATAGGTCAGGCAGCCAAAGGAGATGACTGCCAACATCCAGAGTGCCTGGGCGCCAGGGCGCGCCAGTGCCATCCAGTCGGCCCGCCCCTGCTGGCCGCCGATAACACCCAGGGTGCCCAGGGCCAGCGCCACAAAGAGGGCCAGAATCAACGCAAAGTGACCAATTTCAGGAATCATGGAGTTCTCCTAATCAGTTGGGGACAGAGCTAAAGGTCTGTCCCCAAAGATGTTATTTAAGTGACTTGATGGTCTTCTGGACCTGCGCCTGGTCCAGCGCGGCCTTGGCTTCGGGTGGCATGTAGTTTTCGTCGTGCTTGGCCAGTACCTCGCTGGCGACAAACTTGCCGCTGTCGTCAAACTTGCCCTGTGCCACCACGCCTTTGCCTTCCTTGAACAGGTCCGGCAGGATGCCGGTGTAGGTCACCGGCAGTTCCTTGGCGGTATCGGTCACGACAAAGGCCACGGTCAGGTTGTCGCGTTTGACCGAGCCTTCCTTGACCAGACCGCCGATGCGAAAGGTGCGGTTCTTCGGCGCCTCGCCGGCGGCAACCTGGGTCGGCGAGAAGAAGAACACCAGATTGCTCTGGAAGGCATTGAGGACAAAGTAGGCGGCAACGCCCAGGGCGAGTAGCGCGCCAATGATGATGGCGGCGCGTTTGTGGCGAGGTTTCATGAGGGGTTACTTTCCGAGAGAAGTTCGTTGCGCAGATTGCGAAGCACGGTCTTGCGCTGCGCGCGCAGCAACAGCACCTCGCCAGCCACGACCACGGCCGTCAGGCCAAAGCTGCCCCAGACGTAGAAGGCGTAGCCGCCCATGGCAAAAAATTCCGAAACGCTATTCCAGTGCATGTTTGACCCACTCCGTATGACGTTCACGTTCAAGGATGATGTTGCGCACCCGCAGCAGCGCGATCGTGATCGCGTACATCCAGCAGGCCACGACCATGATCAGCATGCCCCACAACATGGTCGCCGCCATGGTCGGGGAGCGCGTCAAGGACACCGATGCGCCCTGGTGCAGGGTGTTCCACCACTTGACTGAAAAATAGATGATTGGCACGTTGACGACACCGACCAGCGCCAGCACGGCGCAGGCCTTGTCGGCGCGGCGCGGGTCGTCGATGCTGGCCTGCAGCGCCAGAAAGCCCAGGTACAAAAACAGCAGGATCAACTCGGAGGTCAGGCGCGCATCCCAGACCCACCAGGCGCCCCACATCGGCTTACCCCACAGGGCGCCGGTGACCAGTGACAAAAAGGCGAATAAGGCACCGGTCGGCGCCAGCGCCGAGGCCATCATGCCGGACAGGCGCGTGTTGAAGGCCAGGCCGAAGCCGGCCCAGGCGGCCATTACGATGTAGATGAACATCGACATCTGCGACGTTGGCACATGGACGAAGATGATGCGGTAGCCCTCGCCCTGCTGCGCGTCGGTCGGCGCGACAAAGAAGGAAATCCACAAACCGATGGCTGCCAGCACGGTGGCAAGCGTGGCAAACCAGGGCCACATGCGACCGGCCAGAACATAGAAGTTCTGCGGTGAGGCGAATTTGAACCAGTGAATGGCGCGTGTATTCATTCCAGGGAAATCCTCAGGGCTGTCGTGGTGGCCAAAGGCGCAAAAAAGATGGAGAGTACGAGCAAGGCTGCCAGCAGGGACAGGTGGCCGCCAAAGCCTAGTCCAGCGGCATCAGCTTCCACTGCACCGGCGCCGAAGATCAGGACCGGAATATACAGCGGCAGAATCAGCAAGGAAAGCAATACCCCCGCGCCGCGCACGCCCAAGGTCAGGGCTGCGCCGATGCTGCCGATCAGGCTCAGCGTCGGTGTGCCCAGTAGCAGTGTGACCATCAGGATGCCCAGGGCGCGGCTCTCAAGACCGAACTGCAGGCCCAGCACCGGCGCCATCAGCACCAGCGGCAGGCCGGAAAGCAGAAAGTGTGACAAGGCCTTGGCCACCACCAGCAGCCCCAGTGGTGTGCTCGAGAGTGCCATCTGTTCGAGCGAGCCGTCGATGTAGTCGGTGGCAAACAGGCGTTGCAGCGAGAGCATGGCCGCCAGCAAGGCGCTGACCCAAAGCACGCCCGGCGCCATGCGCAGCAGCAATGCCGATTCCGGACCGACACCGAGCGGGAACAGGCTGGCAATCACCACGAAGAACACCAGCGGTGTCAGGACCTCGCCCTTTTGCCGCAGCGCCACGGCAAACTCGCGCCGTAACAGCGCCAGCATGACGCTTGCCAAACCGAGTTTCTTCATGCGCTCAACTCCAGCATCCGGGGAGCGATGTTGCCGATCGGAACCTGCTGGTGGCTGGTCAGCACCGTCAAGCCACCTTTGCCCAGATGCGCCGCGATCAAGTCAGCCAGCATGCGCACGCCGGCCTCGTCCATCGCAACAAAAGGTTCGTCAAGCACCCACAGCCGGGCCTGGCTCAACGCCAGCCGCGACAAGGCGACGCGGCGCTTTTGCCCCTGCGACAGATGACGCACCAGTTGTTCGCCACGTCCGCGCACGCCAAAGTGCGCCAGCACCGACTGCATCTGCGCCGGCTCCGGCGCGACGCCGCCCAGGGCTGCGGTGAAAACCAGGTTCTCGTTGACGGTCATGGATTCCTGCAGCGCATTGAGGTGACCCAGATAACAGAGGTCTTCCCGGTAGGCATCGCGTTGCGACCCAATCGCTTGGCCGTTCCAGAGGATCTGCCCGGACTCGACCGGTGCCAGCCCGCACACCATGCGCAGCAGACTGGTCTTGCCTACGCCATTGGCGCCGGCGACATAGAGCCAGCTGCCGGCTCGCAACACGCAGTCAACGCCCTGAAAAAGTTGGCGTCCACCCCGACTGCAGCCCAGCTTGGAAAATGAGAGGGAAGGGGCGGTATTCAATTCTTGATATCGGACAAGTAAGTCGGCCGATTTTACGGGAAGCCTTCGTTTTGACCCCTACTTGACAAAACTTTACGACCGGCAGCTTGGCTGGCTTGATCCAGCGCAGGAAACGGTCAGGACCAGACGACATTTGCCACGCCGGCAGCTGGCAAGTGTTGTTTTCAGGCGTAGTAGTGCGCCACATAGTCCTCGAAGCTGCCATGGTCTTGCGCTTCGAGGCGCTGCTGCTCCTGCCAGGAGGCCTGCACACTGGCCAGGAACCTGGCTTCGGCTGGCGCGTCCAGCGGCTGCGCCAGCAATTGGCGCTGGTGCTGCTGCGACAGTTCCATGGTGTAGCTGGCAAAGCCGCCGTGCGCGCGCAGCCCGGTCAGCACCTGGGCCGAGGGCGTGCTGTCAGGCTGGTCGATGCGCTGGCGCAGACCTTGCAGCGTTGTCGCGTAGCGCTCGCTGCCGTAGGCGGCATCGAGCATCTCGGCAAAAGGCTGCAGGTCGTCAAACAGTTCGTGCGCCAGCGGCCTAAACGGCTGCTCGCAGTTGTGCGCCAGCAAACGCAAATCGGGCTGGCGCCCATACTTGACGATGCGTCGCTTGTTTTCGTCGTTCTCGGCCTGCTCGCGGCTCGTGATGGGCGGGCTGTCGCGAAACAGGCACATCAGCAACAGAACATCGGCAAAGCTGGCCTGCTCGGGCGTGATGCCGATGTGGACGAAGGGGTTGAGGTCGAAGAGTCGCATCTCCACATACTCGACGCCACGCGTGCTCAGCGCCTTGGCGGGCCGCTCGGCGCCGGTGCGCTTGGGCCGGATTGCGGCGTAGAACTCGCTCTCGGTCTGCAGCAGATTGGCACTGAGCTGCTTCCAGTGCGCGCCCTCGCGCACGCCGATCTCTGCGTAGAACGGATCGGGCGTGCGGATCGCGGCTTCCAGCGCCTGCGTGTACTCGGAGAGCGAATTGACGCTGACGACCAGATTGGCCTGGGCCCGGTTGTGGTAGCCGAGGTCGCTCATGCGCAAGCTGGTGGCATAAGGGCCGTAGCGCGTGCCCGGGGCCAGCACCGGCAGGTCGGATGCCTGCCCCTGCAAGAACGATTCGCACAGTGCCGGCGAGGCGCCAAACAGATAGGGCACGAGCCAGCCGTAACGCAGGAAGTTGCGGATCAGGCCGAAATAGCGCTCGCTGACGTAATCTTCCGCGCGCCCCAGCGCCGGGCAGCAGTCCTGCAGTGCCAGCCAGAATTCAGAGGGCAGCGACCAGTTGTAATGCGCGCCGGCGATGGTTTGCATCTTGCGCCCATAGCGCAGGCTCAGGCCTTCGCGGTA
This sequence comes from uncultured beta proteobacterium, assembly GCA_903920695.1. GTDB lineage: Bacteria > Pseudomonadota > Gammaproteobacteria > Burkholderiales > Burkholderiaceae_C > Rhodoferax. Next base: position 26,204 of record CAIXNB010000082.1, on the reverse strand, counting down.
CACATACTTGAAGCGCGCGGCGTTGGAACTGCCATAGTCGGCAATCGGAATCTCGCTATCTGCACCCAGCACGCAGGGCATGGAACTGGCCCACATCACTTCGCCCTGCAGGTTTGGTGCTACGAAGCGGTGAATGTCACGCAGAAAGCGCAACGGAAATTCCGGGTCGGTGGACGGTGGCGTGATGAATTCCAGCAGCGCCTCGGAATAGTCGGTTGTGATCCACGGATGCGTCAGCTTCGAGCCCAGCGCGCGCGGGTGGACCGTGCGGGCCAGGCGGCCGCTCGCGTCAACGCGCAGGCATTCACGCTCGTAGCCGCGCGTGATGCCGCGCAGGACCTGCGCCTGTCCGCCACTGAAAAATTGCTGGACTGCGTCGCAGCAGGTGAACTTCAACATGAACTATCACTTTCTGAAACCGTGCCGGACCGACCGCCTGTTATTGGCGCAACCGGCGCGGCCCCGCTATTTTGACCAGGCTACCAGTATGAGTATGGCAGTTTCGGCGCTGCGCTATTGCTTGGGCAGAGTTTGGAGCACCTGCGCCACAAAAGTACAGGCGTCGAACTGCTTGCGTTTAAAGGTCCAGCCCAGGCGCACGATGACGGCCTGACGCGAGGGCACCATGGCGACGATCTGGCCCCAGTGCCCGATCATCGCCAGCGTGTCGGGCGGCAGGCCGTAGCCCTTGCATACGCCAGCCTGCGGGTCGCCGATGCGCCAACTCACTGCGCCATAGCCCTGGCCCTCGCCTTGTGCGGTTGAAGGCGTAGCCGCGCGTTGCAGCCAACCCGGCGGCAGCACCTGCGCTTCACCCCAGCGGCCATCACTCAACATCAACTGGCCCAGGCGCGCCCAGTCGCCGGCGCTGGCCCAGACGTAGGAGGAGCCGACCCAGTTGCCGTCGCTGTCGGTTTCCAGCACGGCGCTGCGCGCGCCGATTGGCTCGAACAAGGCCTTGGCCGGGTAGGCCCAGTAATCGGCGTCGTTGGCGAAACGGCCACGCGCCACGCCGGCGAGCAGGTTGGCCGTGGCGCTCAGATAGCGCCAGCGCGTGCCGGGTGCCGCCTCGCTGGGCGCTGCCGCCGCGAACGCCGCCACGTTGGCATGTCCCCACAGCATCTGCGGCACCGAGCCCCAGGGCTGGTAATCCTCGGTGCTGGCCAGGCCGTCGCGCATGTAGAGCAGGTCCGATACCTTGATGGCCTTGCGGTCATCGCCGCGCCAAGCTGCCAGCCACGCCGGTTCGCGTGCTGGCCGGAACGCATTCACCACCGGCGTATCGAGCGACAACTGCGTGTCAGCCGCGAGCTTGTGCAGCAGCATGCCGGTGACGGTTTTGCTCATTGACCAGCCGTGCAGCGCTGTGCCGGGTGCAAACCCGGGCGCACCGCGCAGCGCCAGCAGACGCCCTTTGTGCACGATGGCCACGCCGCGCGCATTGACGGCGTTCGGGTCGCCGGCGCCTATGAGCGCCTGGCCCAGCACCTGCTGCAATGCTGCAGCATCAACGCCAGGCCCCCATTGCGCAACCGGCACGGCGGCCTCGCCCAGCGGCCAGGGTTCTCCGGCATTTGCTTGAGCGCGCTCGGTCTTGACTACAGGGCTGGCTGGCGGCACCCCATCGAGCACGCAACCGCGCTGCGGCAGCAGCACCGCCGTGCGTGCAAACAGGCCGGCAAAGCGGGCCGTGACGCGGCGCGCCGTTTCATCGATGCTGATGCTGATCAGTCCGAGGACCGGGCTGGCCGGCAGCACATCGTCCGCCATCAACTGCGGCATCGGGCGCCCCGCCACAAAGGCGGCCGAACAAATGCCTTTGGCCGCCATGCCTGCGGCGTTACGCGGAATGCCGAAATAAAGCAGTACCGCGCTGGCCAGCGCCAGCAGGATCAGTGGCAGCCCCGAGGCGATGAGCAGGGCACGCCTGATCGGACGCGATGCATGTGCCATGAAAGCCCCCGTCAAAAAGCGCAGCTTAACAGCAGCTTAAAGGGTCGATACATACAGCGCCTTTTGGTAGACGCCGAGAAGCGGCATCAGCACAATGTATTGCAGCCGCCAATTCCTTCGCATGCAACAACTCAATCGCATTCTCTGGTCTGGATTCTTGATGCTTCTGCTTGGCGCCAGCGTGTGCGGCCCGGCGCTGGCCGATTCAGCCCTGTCCGGTGAGGCATTGCTGGAGCAGCTTCTGGCAGTGGTTGAGCGCTCGCTCGCGCAGGCCCCGGGCGGCGCCCGCTCAGTCGTGTACCTGGGTGTGGCACAGAACGCGCAGTCGCCGGCTTTTCATGAGGATGTGTTACGGGTTCAACAGCGATTGCAAGCGCTCAATCCGAGGCTGCAAAGCATCATCCTGAGCAACGCGTCGCGCAGCGCGCAGCACCCGTATCCCGCCGCCACGCTCAACACCCTGCGCCAGACCTTGGGACGCATGGCAGAGTGGGCCAGCAAATACCCGCTGACAGTGGTAGCACTGGTTGCGCCCCATGGCAAGGTCACGGCCCTGAGCAGCAAAGCGGCGAGTGAGCTTTACGCGCCGCTGCAGTCCCGGCATCTGCGGGTCTGGCTCGATGCGCTCGGCGATACGCCCACGGTGCTGATGCTGTCGGACTGCCGGTCCGGTTCTTTTGTTCCCAAGTTGGCCGCCAGCCATCGTGTTGTCCTGGCAGCGGCGGCAGCAGACCGCAAGCCATCGGCTTGCGATGAGCCAAGCGACAACACCTATTTCATTGATGACATGTTCGGTGCCGGGTTTGACCCAGCGGACACCTGGCAGCGCAATTTCGAGCGCGTCGGCTCGGACCAATCCACCCGTTCGAAAAGCAGTGTTCCCGAGGCCCTGGCAGCGCGCTCGATTGCCGAGTTCTTGCGGCCGTGAGACACGCGCAATGCCCACCTATCAGCCAAACTGTCCGTGGCAACGGGTCAAGTTCACACGTAATATTTGCGTGCTGGTTGCGCGCACGTATTCTCCATTTTGGGGGTGGACGTCAATAAGTGGAACCCGCACAATCGCTCGCAGCCTGGGTGTTGTGCAATGCCCGGCGGGTCGAGTCGACCCACCACTATTCATAACAAATGAGGGAGAACCATGGAACCGATCAAGACCACGATGGCGCCTTTGCAAGAAATGATGCGACGCGCGCCTTTCGGAATTTTTTCGCTCAGGAATCTTGCGATATTTCTTGCGGTGCTGCTGGCACTCAAACTTCTCTGGCCGTTCTACTCAGTGCCCACCGGCAGTCGAGGTGTTGTTACGCAGTTTGGCAAGATCGTGGGCATTGAAGGCGAGGGGCTGGCGGTGCTGCCGCCCTGGCAGAAGTTGTCGAACTTCAGCATCCGCGCCGAGAAGGCCGATATCGAAAATGCCGAGGGCAGTACCAGCGATACGCAACCGGTCAAGGTCAGCATGACGGTGCGCTATAGCATCGGCACCGACCGCGTGGCCGACGTCTTCGAGAAGTACTCGCACGATGGCGATCTATCGTCCTATGTGCAGACTGCAACGCAAGAGACTTTCAAAGCCGTGACCGCCAAGTACACGGCCCCGGATCTGATCTCCCAGCGCGCCAAGGTGTCGAGCGACATCAACCTGGCGCTGCGCGAGAAACTCGCACTCTATGGTGCTCAGGTCATCAACATCGACATGCGCAACTTCTCGTTTTCCGACTCTTACATGCACGCCATCAATGACAAGGTGACGCAGGAGCAACTCCGACTCGGTGCCGAGAACAAGCTCAAGACCGTGGAGGCCGAGCAGAAACAGAAAGTGGCGGTAGCCGAGGCTGAGGCCAGCGCGCGCAAAGCCACAGCGGACGGTGAAGCCTATGCGAATCTGACGATTGCCAAGGCGCAGGCCGAAGCGCTGCGGATCCAGAACGTCGCTCTGGCGCAAAGCAAGGAAGTGCTGGAACTGCGCCGCATCGAAGTGGAGAAGGTCAAGGCCGAGAAGTGGGACGGTGCATTGCCCACGGCCATCTACGCCGGCGCGCCGATACCGTTTCTCAATGTTGGCAGCAGCAAATAGCGTTCAGAAGGCCCACCATGAAACTTGTTAACCGTAAAGTATTCTGGGTCGCACTGTTGAGCCTGGCGCTGGTCGCGGCCGCCATGGCCTTGCGGTTGTTCCCGCAAGCGATGCCGATGCTCCAGATCAATATGAGCATGTCACGCGACCAGGCGCTGGCTGCGGCCGAGAGCCTGCAGGCGCAGCGCTTTGCGGCGTTGCGCAGCACGCGCGCCGTGGCGCGCTTCGAGCAGGACGGCAGCTTGCAAAACTACATCGAACTCGAAGGCGGCGGTGTTAAGGCGTTTGGCGCCTTGCTCGGCCAGCGCTTTATTTCGCCCTACTACTGGACGGTACGGCGCTTTGCCGAATCGCAGGAAGACGAGTTGAGTGTGCGCTTCACGCCCGAGGGACATGCCTACGGCTTTGTGCGCAAGCTGCCGGAGAAGGCGCCGGGCGCGGCATTGAACGAGCCAGCGGCACGCGTGCTGGCCGAGAGCGGCGCTGCCGGCTTGTTGGGTGCGGATCTGTGGGCCGCCTACAAACCGCTCAGTGCATCGCAAATCACCCGCCCCGGCGGGCGCATTGATCACAGCTTTGAATACGAGCACAGTGCCGAAAAGCGCGGCGAGGCGCGCTTTCGGCTCAAGCTGGTGGTGGCCGGCGACAGTCTGGTGGAAGTGACGCCCTATGCCTTTGTGCCGCAGGCCTTTGCCCAGCGCTTCGTCCAATTGCGCGACGGCAACGAGGCCATTGCCAAAGTGGCCAGCATCGCCGTGATCATCCTGTTTGGCCTGGGCGGCCTGCTGGGCGGCTGGCTCTGGCTGGCGCGCCGCAGCGCTTTGGCTTGGCACAGCGCGTTGCGCGCTGGCGCGTTGGTGGGCCTGCTGCTGGCGGCGGCGTTGCTGTCGAACCTGTCACTGAAGTGGTTTGACTATGTCACCACCGATTCGGTCAACAGTTTTCTGGCGCGTCAGGGGGCAACTGCTCTGGCTGTGGTGGTTGGCACTACCTTGATTCTGGGTTTGGTGTTTGCCGTGGCCGATGGTTTGAGCCGACACGCTTTTGCGCTGCATCCGCGCATCTTCAGTCTCTGGCGTGTGGCCGGCGCTGCTAGCCCGCAGGCACTGGGACGCACCCTGGGTGGCTACGCCTGGATGGGCATTGAATTGTTGCTGGTGGTGGGCTTTTATCTGGTGGCGCGCACGCAGTGGGGCTGGTGGCTGCCGGCGGAGTCGCTGTCGGACCCGAACATCGTGGCGGCCTGGCGCCCGGCGCTTGAGCCCATAGCCAATGCGCTGCAGGCCGGCACCCTGGAAGAAGCGCTGTTCCGCGCCGTGCCACTGGCCGGTGCGGCTCTGCTTGGTCAGTGGCTGGGTTGGCGGCGCAGCGTCATTGCCGTGGCGCTGGTGCTGCAGGCGCTGGTGTTTGCCGGTGCCCATGCCAGCTACCCGGGTTTGCCCAGCTACAGCCGGGTCTTTGAGCTGTTCCTACCGGCCGTGGTGTGGGGACTGATTTTTCTGCGCTACGGTCTGCTGCCCTGCATCGTGATGCATTTCACATTTGATTTGATGTTGATGAGCCTGCCCTTGTTCGTGGCCAGCGACTCGCGCCTGTGGCTTGATCGTGCGCTGGTCTTGCTGGCCGGACTGTTGCCGCTCCTGATGGTGGCGCGTGGGCGCTTCAAGCAGGGCTTCTTTGCCGAACTGCCAGACGAATTGCGCTACGGTTTGGTGGCGTCGCCGCCGCGTGCGCAAGCTTTGAGCAGCATTGAGCCACAAGCGCAGTTGCCATTGCCGACCCATGCGGCGTGGCCCTGGTGGCTGCGTCGCAATCCCTTGCTGGTCGCCGCTTTGTTTGGCGCGCTGGCGCTGGCGCTATGGCGGGCACCGGTGGTCAGCACGCCGGTGTTCACCCTCGACCGGGCCAGTGCCATTGCGCTGGTGCAGAACACACTGGCCGCGCGCGGCGTGCAACTGGATGAGGGCTGGAAGCGCATGGCCACCGTTGTTCCAGTGGCGGAAAACGACGCGGCCGCTGTCAAGTTCGTCTGGCGTGAAGCCGGGTCGCAGATGTTCTCCAGCTTGTTTGCCAGCGGCGACCTGTCGGCACAGCGCTGGAAGCTCACCTACCGTCGCGTGAGTGGACCAGTGGAAGAGCGCGCAGAAGAGTGGGAAGTGGCGATGAACGGTCAAGGCGAGGTGCTGGGCGTGTTCCATCTGTTGCCGGAGGGACGCCCCGGCGCGCGCCTGGACCGCGAGCAGGCACTGGAGCGGGCGCGCAACTTCATCGGGCAGCAGAAAGCCCTGGCCAATCGGCCCTGGAAACTGGCCCTGGTGCAGGAAACCGAGCATCCGGCGCGCCGCGATTGGATACTGGCCTGGGATGACAAGAGTACTTTGAACGTCAAAGGTGGCAGCACCCGACTCTGGGTCAACGTGCGCGGCGATGAAGTCGACGCTTGGCGCCGCATTTTTGTGCCGGACGACTGGCAGCGCGCACAAAAGGAAATCGAGTCGGCAAAAAAGCCGTTCGCCATTGGCGCCGGAATATCCGCGGTTGCATTGCTGTTATTGATCTTGACGACGGCGCTGCGCCAGGTGGCGCAGGCCCGCTTGCACTGGCGGCAAGGCCTGACTTGGGCCGCGGTCTTTTTCGCCGTGTCGATGGCGGCTTACGCGCTGGCCTTCGATCACAAAGCCATGGGTTTCAATGTTGCGCAGGACTGGCGCACGCAAGTAATCACCGGTGCGGCGCTGGCCGGCGCTGGCTACCTATTCGGTGCTGCGCTGCTGGGCTTGCTGGTGATGCGTCTGCACAGCGTGCAGCGTCCCAGTGGTGCGGGCATTGCGAATGACATGCTGCGCGGTTTCGGTCTTGCGCTGCTGGTACACGGTGTGGCAGCGGTGCTGCGGCACTTTCTGCCGGAAAACAACCCTGGCCTGCCCGGCGTCGGGACCTGGGACCTGGCCCAGCCGTTGCTGGCGACGGCGTTGAATGCGGCATCCGATATCTGTCTGGCCCTGGTCAGTGCCGCGTTGGCTGTGAGCGTCGTACATTTCTGCAGCACACGGCGCCGCGCCCTGCTGTTGGGTGCACTGGCGGCTGTGCTGACTGTGAGCTTTGTATTGGCCAGTGAGACCTGTGCCGACACCATCCTCATGCTCACCGTCATGCTGTTGACCACGCTGACACTGTGGACGCTGGCGCGGCGCGGTGAGCTTGGCGTCCTGATCGCGTTTTTTGGCATGAGTGTGGTGGTCAAACAGACTCAGACCCTGGCTATGCCCATCGCCAGTGCGAGCATGCACGCAGCCGTAGCCAGCACCGTAGCCATCGGCCTGACCTGGTGGGCCTTGCGCTACGGCACAAGTCTGGGGCGGGAGTGAGACTGGTTGGTTTCAAAACTGTTTGGCATTGTCAATGCGGCATCTTTGGAATGTTGTCCATGCGTATCCAGCGACTCCATCGCATCCTCTTCGTCGGATTTCTCGCTCTGCTGCTGTCCGCCTGCGCGCTAAGCCCGAAGCGCGCGGATTCGCGAATGGCCAGCGATGCCTTGCTGGTGCTGATAACGACCCATGGCAATGTGGATGTGCTGAGCAGCAATGTGGCCAATGAATACTACATGCCGGTCCGATCCAGCCAACTGCGGCCATGGCCTGATGCACTGGGCGATACGCCGACCGCGCTGATCCTGTCGGCCTGCTTCTCGGGTTCTTTTGTGCCGCCGCTTGCCGCTGCCAATCGCATGGTCCTGGCCGCAGCGGCGGCTGACCGCCATTCGTTCGGGTGCAACTACGAAAGCGACAACACCCACTTCATCGGCGAGCTGTTTGGCAATGGTTTCGATCCGGTCACAACGTGGCAACAAAATTTCGACAGGACGTGCCAGGACATTCAGAACAAGGAAGAAGCCATGCGCCTGGCACCACCGTCCAATCCTCAGAGCAGCATTCCCGAGGCGTGGGCAGTGCCGACGGTTGCGGATTTTCTGAAGTCCTGAAACAAGCCGATACTGCGTGGCGTTGCTGTTAAGGCGACTGATCATCTTTGAACACTGAAACAGGAGCGAATCATGAGGTTCAATGAACGTTTGACCCCCAAGCTGGGCCGCGTCGCGGTGTCGGTCTTTCTGGTGTTGCAGCTTGCGGTCGGCGTGTGGGCGCAGGAAGTGGCGACCTTGCCGCAGGGCGTGAGCAAGATCCAGACAGTGGAGGGCATCACCGAATTCCGACTGGCCAACGGCCTGAAGGTTTTGCTGGCACCTGATGTGGCCGATGAGCGCGTTACCGTCAACCTGACTTATCTGGTGGGTTCGCGCCACGAGGGCTATGGCGAGACCGGCATGGCGCATCTGCTGGAGCATTTGATCTTCAAGGGCACGCCGGCCACGCCTGACCCGAAGAATGAATTTCGCCAACGCGGCTTCACTTTCAATGGCACGACCACGGCGGACCGGACCAATTACTTCGCCACCTTCGTATCGAGCCAGCAAGTGCTGGACTGGTACCTGGGCTGGCAGGCTGATGCCATGGTCAACAGCTTTATCGCCAAGAAGGATTTGGACAGCGAGATGACGGTGGTGCGCAACGAGTTTGAAATGGGCGAGAACAATCCGTTTGCGGCGCTCAACCAACGCATGGCGCACACGGCCTACCTCTGGCATGGCTATGGCAAGTCCACCATCGGCGCCAAGTCCGACATCGAGAACGTCGACATTGCCCGGCTCCAGGCCTTTTATCGCCGCTACTACCGGCCCGACAACGCGGTGCTGATCGTGGCGGGCAAGTTTGATCCGGCGCAGACCTTGCTCAGTGCCCAGAAATCGCTCGGGGCCTTGCAACGCCCGCCAGCGCCGATAGCGCAGACCTACACGCTGGAGCCAGCGCAGGATGGCGAGCGCAGCGTGGTGGTACGGCGACCGGCAACGGCGCAGCTCATCCTGTTGGCTTACCACGCGCCGCCGATGCTGCACCCTGACAGCGCCGCCCTGCAGGTGCTGACCACGGCGCTCGGGGATGCGCCGTCGGGGCGCCTGCACAAGGCACTGGTTGAGAGCAAACTGGCGCAGGCCGCTTTTGCGGCGCCCGGTGCGCAGCGCGAGGCCGGCATGCTGATGTTCGGCACCGTGTTTGGACCGGATGACGAGGCGGGTGCGCGCCAGAAAGTGCTGCTCGACGTGCTTGAAAACCTGGACAAGGAACCGATCCGACAGGACGAATTTGACCGTGCCAAAGCCCGGATCAACAAGAACCTGGAATTGGCTTTTGCCAACGCGGCTGCCGTGGCCAATGGCGCCGTAGCGGCCGAGGTGGCGGGTGATTGGCGCGCCGTGTTCGTCTCGCGCGACCGCATCAAGGCCGTGACGCTGGATGATGTGAATCGCGTTGCGCGCACCTACCTGCTGCGCGACAACCGCACCCTGGGTCATCTGATCCCGACGCCGACGCCCGTGCGCGCACCGGGCGCTGCCTTGCTCGATGTCGCGGCCTACCTGCAGGGCTATGTGCTCAATGAGAAGGGTTTGGAGTCGGTGGCTTTCGACTTCGGCATTGCGTCCTTGCACGACAAGGTGGTGTTTGCGAAGACGCCCGCTGGCATCAAGTCCGCCATGCTGGGGAAGCCGGTGCGCGGCGATATGGTCAGCCTGAACATCCGCTTCAAATTTGGCACGGTCGAAAGCCTGCAAAACCAGGAGGTGGCGGCCGAGATGGCGGGTGCCATGCTGCAGCGGGGCACGGCCAAGATGTCGCGCCAGCAGATTCAGGACGAGCTGAACCGGCTCGGTGCTGCCCTCAACATGGGTTTTGGCGAAACCGGCGGTACGCTTTCGTTAAAGGTGAAGAAAGATGCCTTCAAGCCAGCGCTGGCGTTGGCGCTGCATCTGCTCAAGGAGTCGAGTTTTCCTGCTGCCGAGTTTGAGGAAGTGCGCAGCGCCACGCTCAAGGGCATCGAGGGCCAGATCAAGGACAAAACGGCCCAGGCCAACAATGCCTGGAGCCGCTATGGCAACCCCTACACCAAGGGCGATCCGCGCTATCACTACACGCTTGAAGAGTCCTTGCAGGAATTCAAGTCAGTGACGCGCGACCAGGCCTACGCCTTCTACCGCCGCTTCTACGGTGCGCAGAACGCGCAGATCAGTCTGCTCGGGCCGGTGGACGTCAACGAATACCAGCAGGCCGTGACGGCGGCACTTGATGACTGGCGCGCCGCCGAGCCCTGGCGCCGGATTGCCGATCCGATGGTTGAAGCCACGCCCACGCGTCTGGTGTTTGATACCCCCGACAAGAGCAATACCAGCCTGCGCGCCGTTCAATCGCTACCGGTCTCGGCGCAGGGCATGGACGAGGACTACTTTGCGATGGAGCTGGCGGCGCGCATCTTTGGTGGTGGCCCTGGCTCGCGCCTGTGGCTGCGCCTGCGTGAAGCCGGCGGCCTGAGCTACAGCGCCGGTGCCGGCTTTGGTGCGAGTTCCTACGAGCGCAACGGCACCGTTTCCATGAGCGCCGAGGTGGCGCCGAAGAACGTCGCCGCCGCCGAGAAAGCCTTGCAGGAAGAATTGACGCGATCCTTGCGCGACGGCTTCACGCCGGCCGAGGTCGCCAGCTTCAAACGCGAATACCTGGCCGACCGTTTGCGTTCGCGCTCGGGCGACGGTTGGGTCTTGATTTTCATGGGCTATGAGATGGAATTCCAGGTGCCCAAGAACGAACGCGAACAGAACGACGCCCTGATCGAATCCTTCAGCGCCGAGCAAATCAATGCTGCCTGGCGCAAGTACGTGAAGCCAGAGAAGCTGGTGTGGGGTGTTTTTGGGCCGGTGTGACGTGGGCCTTATCTGTAACCCTGACTCACGCGTCAGCCTCGCGCACCGTGGGATGTTGCGAGTGAGTTGGAGCATCGCGGTTCTGGTGCTTGCTCGGATCGATGCTTTGGCCGCAGAGCCCGCTAGAGACGTCCCACCAATGGATGCGCGACCGGTGACGCCGGAAGACTTGGCGTTTCTCAAGGCAGAAGGACGACTTCGAAGGATCAAGCAAACCGTCAGCACGGACGGCATTCGCACGGCAGGCGAGGCCAAGGTTCTGGCGATGGCGATCGATGGCGTCATTATCTTCGGCAATGGCCTGCCTTTTGGACTTGATCCCAGAAGCCCTGGACGCAGACACATCACAGAGCATGGTTTAAAGGTTTTGATTTTGCCCCCGCCTTTCCCGCACGATCCCAGCCAGCGGCATTTTGTGTCGCGCTGGTCGAAGTGGGATGTGCGCAGCCCGGCAGAGTTGGCCGTCACCGCCGACTTCAGCGACACATCGGGCTGGCGACCGCCGGTGCTGAGCGAGAGGATGGTCTTCATTCTCGACGCTGGTGCCTGGAAGTTTGACCGTTATGAACCGTGATTGTTTCTCTTTGGCAAAGGAGCCACGCGTATGAAACGAATTGTTCATCGGCTTTTCCTTCTGGCGTTCGCGTTGTTGGCCGGTTGTGCGCTGCCACCTGGGCACAGTCCTGAATATCGGCAGCTCAATACTGAGCTTGTGCAGCGCGCGCTGGTACCGCTACAGGCATCCACAGTGCCTGTAGCGGACCAACCACTCGGCGTCTACCTGGGCGTCGCGCTCGATGGTGCGTCGCCTGCCTTCGACGGTGATATTCGCCGCGCCCGCGATGGCCTGTTTCTGCAGGCGGCCAGCGGCCCGTCGCTGTTGTTGAGCAACTTGCTGGCCGAGCCCGTGGCCGATCCGCACGCTGACTTTGCGACCATGCCGACCGCAGCACGCGCAGCGGGGCAGTGGATTCAATCCCAGCGCGCGCAGGCTGAAGCAACACCCTTTGCCATGGTGGTTTTTGCCAGCCATGGAGAAGAGAATTTGTTGATGGTGCGCGCCGGCAAGACAAAGATACTGGCATTGATCAATGGGGGCTATGTCAACGCATTTTTTAACGACTTGGGTGCTGCTCCAACAATCGTCATCATTTCGGCTTGTCATGCCGGCTCGTTCATCCCGGCCCTGCGCGCCCCCAACCGGATCATCATCGCCGCCGCAGCAGCGGACCGAGTTTCTTTCGGTTGTGGGGCGAGTTCAAGCAGCACTGTCTTCATGCAAACCTTGCTGGACAAGGACCTGGATCGCTCGCTCTCGCTCGAAGACCTGTTCATGCGCGGACGCAACCGCGTCACTGAACTGGAGTTGAGCTACAAGTTCCCGCACTCGCTGTCGGTGATGGACGTTGGTTCCGACATGGAGGCGTTTGCCGCGACGCCGATCGCGAAATCGGCAACGGCCCTGCGAGAGTTCCGGCTGTCAAAGCCTTAGCCGTCCATTCGACTACGAAGCTGTCGATCAACTCGTAGAATCTGCTTAGGAAGCCACGCATCTATGTGGAAACATCGGTAATCAGCTATCTGGCTGCGCGGCCCAGCCGCAATGCAGTGACAGCTTTCCGCCAGGAGCAGACGCGACGCTGGTGGGAAAAGGCTGCCGGTGTTTTTGTGTTGGAGGCATCCGAGTTGGTTCGACTTGAAATCGCCTCAGGCGATGCGATTGCCGCCAGGCGGCGGTTGGATGTTTTTCTGTCCTTGTCGGTTCTGCCGCTGCACGACAACATCAGTGAGTTTGGGAAGCGCTTGATGTCCGAGGGTCTGGTGCCCCGATCTGAGCCTGAGGACGCTTCCCACATTGCGCAGGCCACGCTAACGGGAGCGGATTACATCGCCACCTGGAACTTTGCCCATTTGGTGGGGCCGCAGACGAAATATCGCTTGGTTCAAAGCATTGAGCGCTGGGGTTACAAGGCGCCGCTGCTGGCGACGCCTGAGGAAATTTTGGAAGGAGTTTTGTCATGAAAGTTGTTGCCAAACCCGCTCAACCGGTGCCGGCTTTTGTGCCAAAGGCACCTGATGCGATCATGGCCGAACTGTGGCGTACCAAACAGCGCATCAATGCGCAGGCTGGCTACGATATTGACAAGCTGCTGGCGCGCGTCAAGCGAGAGGCAGCGCGAATTACTGCGCCGCATCAGCTATAGTTTCGATTCAGCGCACTGCGGGTTTGCACGCATACACCAAGGCGTGCTGATGGAAGGGGTGGCGTGACAATGCCGTCCCCGACCATGAAACAATAGCGCCATGCCCTATTTGCCCCCCTTTATTGCCCCGGCACGCTTCACCGACGCGGCCGCCGCGCTGGCGCGTGCCCGCGAGATCTATGGCAACAGCATCGCGCACCTGCGCTCGGCCATGCAGCGCTTTGTTGCCGGCGAGAGTCTGCCCGGCCATGTGCGCGCCTGCTACCCCGTCGTTCGCGTGCAGACCGACACTGTGGCGCGCCTGAGCCCGGTGGAGAGCGCGCAGCTGAGTTATGGCTTTGTGGCGGGCCCGGGTCGCTTCGAGACGACGCTGACGCGTCCTGACCTGTACGCTGGCTATTACCTGGAGCAGTTCACGCTGCTGCTGCAGAACCACGGCGCCGAGATTGAAGTGGGCACCAGTTCGCAGCCGATTCCCGTGCACTTCTCGTTTGCCGAGAACGATCACATCGAAGGCAGCCTGAGCGCACAGCGGCGCCAGTTGATGCGTGACGTGTTCGATCTGCCCGATCTTGCCGCCATGGACGACGGCATTGCCAACGGCACCTACGCGCCGCGCCCGGGTGAGGCGCAGCCGCTTGCGCTGTTCACTGCGCCGCGCGTTGACTACTCGCTGCACCGCCTGCGCCACTACACCGGCACCGCGCCCGAGCACTTCCAGAATTTTTTGCTGTTCACCAATTACCAGTTCTACATCGACGAGTTCGTGCGCCTCGGGCACGAGGCGATGGCCGATCCGGACAGCGAGTACGTCGCCTTTGTTGAACCCGGCAACGTCGTGACCCGGCGTGTTGGCAGCTCCGCCGTTGAAGGCGATGAGTCGGGCAAGGTGCCGCCGCGCCTGCCGCAGATGCCGGCCTACCACCTGATGCGCGCCGACCGCAGTGGCATCAGCATGGTCAACATCGGCGTCGGTCCGGCCAACGCCAAGACCATTACCGACCACATCGCCGTGCTGCGCCCGCACGCCTGGATCATGCTGGGACACTGTGCCGGCTTGCGCAACTCGCAGCAACTCGGCGACTACGTGCTGGCGCACGGCTATGTGCGCGAGGATCATGTGCTCGACGAAGAACTGCCGCTGTGGGTGCCGGTGCCGGCACTGGCCGAGATTCAGGTGGCGCTCGAAGCCGCCGTGTCGGAGGTGACGCAACTCAAAGGTCCGGAGCTCAAGCGCATCATGCGCACCGGCACGGTGGCCAGCACCGACAACCGCAACTGGGAACTGCTGCCCGACAACGGCCCGCAGCGGCGCTTTAGTCAGAGCCGGGCCGTGGCGCTGGACATGGAAAGCGCCACCATTGCCGCCAACGGTTTTCGCTTTCGTGTGCCCTATGGCACGCTGCTGTGCGTCAGCGACAAGCCGCTGCACGGTGAGATCAAGCTGCCCGGCATGGCGAATCATTTTTATCGCGAGCGCGTTGATCAACACCTGCGCATCGGCATGCGCGCCATCGAGCTCTTGCGCCAGCAGGGCGTGGAGCAACTCCACAGCCGCAAGCTGCGCAGCTTTGCCGAGGTGGCGTTTCAGTAGGCACACAAACTTCATGAACCCTGTTTTGTTTTCAGTCGAGCACCTGAGCAAACGCTACGGCGATACCACCGTGGTCGATGACCTGTCGTTTCAGATCGCCGCTGGCGAATGCCTGGGCGTGATCGGCCCGAACGGCGCCGGCAAGACCACCACCATCCGCATGTGTCTGGGTCAAAGCACGCCTGACACCGGCAGCATCACCGCCTTTGGTTTGGCCATGCCGCGCGATGCGCTGGCGATCAAGGCGCAGCTCGGCGTTGTCAGCCAGATGGACACGCTAGACCCCGACTTCAACTGCGCCGAGAACCTGCTGGTCTACGGTCGCTACTTCGGCATGAAGTCAGCGCAGATACGTGAGCGCATCCCGGCGCTGCTGGAGTTCGCGAGTCTCACCAGCAAGGCCAATGCCAAGCCGGGCGAACTCTCTGGCGGCATGAAGCGCCGCCTGAGTCTGGCGCGCGCGCTGGTCAACAACCCGCGTCTGCTGCTGCTCGATGAGCCGACCACCGGACTCGATCCGCAGGCGCGCCATCTGATGTGGGAGCGGCTGCAATTGCTGTTGCAGGAGGGTAAGTCAATCTTGTTGACGACGCATTTCATGGACGAGGCCGAGCGTCTGTGCACGCGCCTTTTGGTGCTGGACCACGGCAAGAAGATCGCCGAGGGCGCGCCGCGTGATTTGATCAGCCAGCATCTGGAGCCCGACGTGGTTGAGGTCTACGGCGCCGGTGCGCTGGCACTGGTTGACTCCGGGCTCAAATCGCTGGCGGCGCGGGTCGAGGTCAGCGGCGAAACAGTCTTTTTCTACACGCGCGATGCCAAGCCACTGCTACAAGCGCTCGCCGCCTACCCGCAACTGCGCACCTTGCACCGGCCGGCCAATCTGGAGGATCTGTTCCTCAAACTCACTGGCCGGCAGATTCGGGAAGAAGCATGAGCAATTCAATGAGCCCTTCAAACGACTACAGCGTCTGGCGCGCGCCCGATCTGTCCTGGCGCTGGTGGCCGGTGTTCCTGCGCAACCTGCTGGTCTGGCGCAAGCTCGCGATTCCGAGTCTGGTTGGCAACATCGCCGAGCCGCTGATGTGGCTGGTGGCCTTCGGCTACGGCATGGGCGCGCTGGTCGGACAGGTCACAGTGACGGGAACCAAGGTGCCCTACATTCTGTTTCTGGCCAGCGGCTCGATCTGCATGAGCGCGATGAATGCGGCCAGTTTCGAGGCGCTGTATTCGGCGTTCTCGCGCATGCATGTGCAAAAGACCTGGGACGGCATCATGAACGCGCCGGTCAATCTGGACGACGTCGTGCTGGCCGAAATGCTGTGGGCGGCTTTCAAGTCGCTGTTCACCGTGACCGCGATTCTGGGCGTCATGCTGGTGCTGGGCATCAGCTACTCGCCCAAGTTGCTGGTAGCCTGGCCGGTTTTGCTGGGCGTGGGTATCACCTTCAGTTGTCTGGCGCTGATCTTCAATGCACTGGCCAAGGGCTATGACTTTTTCACCTACTACTTCACGCTGTTTCTGACACCCATGATGTTTCTCAGCGGCATCTTCTTTCCACTGGAACAGTTGCCGCCGATCGTGCGCAGCATCTCGCAGTGGCTGCCGCTGACCAACGCCGTTGATCTGGTGCGCCCACTGTTCATGGACCAGTGGCCCGAGCACGTGCTGCGCCATGCGCTGGTGCTGCTGGTCTACGCCGTGATTGGCTTCTGGGTCGCACTGGGCCTGACACGCAGGCGCTTCAGAGGGTAGCTCTATTGCTGCGCCGCCTTGATCATGTCGGCCGCCTTCTCCGCAATCATGATGACCGGGGCGTTGGTGTTGCCGCTGACCAGTCTGGGCATGATGGACGCATCGACCACGCGCAGGCCCTGCAGACCATGCACGCGCAACTGGGCATCAACCACATCGAGCGGCCCCGGTCCCATACGGCAACTGCCCGAGGGGTGGTAGATGGTGTCGGCGTGGTCGCGGATGAATTGCTCGATCTGTGCGTCGCTCTGGGCGCTGGCCGAGGCTGGCAGCTCGCGTGCGCCAAGCTTGGCTAGCGCTGGCTGCGCCAGGATGCGGCGTATCAGCTTGAAGCCGCGAATCAGGCGCAGCACATCGTCGGGGTCGCCCAGGAAGTTGGGGTCGACCAGTGGCGCTGCCTGCGGGTCCTTGCTCGCCAGTTTGAGGCTGCCGCGGCTGCGCGGGCGCAGCAGGCACAGGTGACAGGAGTAGCCGTGGCCCCACGATACCGAGCGGCCGTGGTTGTGCAGTTTGCCGATGACGAAGTGCAGTTGCAGGTCCGGCAGCGGCTCGTCGGGCGCGCTCTTGAGGAAGGCGCCGGCCTCGGCGAAATTGCTGCTTAGCATGCCGCTGCGTGAATTGCGCCACTCGAACACGCCCTTGAGGGTGCGCAGCATGCCGCGCAGCGAGAGACCGAACAGGTCGGTCAGTTGCGGTGCATTGAATACTTGCAGCACGTCAATGTGGTCATGCAACTGCTCGCCGACACCGGGCAGTTCGTGCAGCACGTCAATGCCATGCTGCTGCAGGTGCGCGCCAGGGCCGACGCCCGACAGCATCAGTATCTGCGGCGAATGCAGTGCACCGGCGCACAGTAGCACCTCGCGTTTGGCCTTGAACTGTTTGACCTGACCTTCGTGCTGGAACTCGACGCCGACGGCACGTTTGCCCTCGAACAGGATGCGCCGGGTCTGCGCCAGCGTCAGCACGGTCAGGTTGGGGCGCGCCAGATTGGGCTTGAGGTAGGCCTTGGCGGAGCTGAAGCGTTCGCCGTTCTTATGCGTCACCTGGTAGCGGCCGGCGCCTTCCTGGCTGGCGCCATTGAAGTCGGGGTTGGCAGCAAAGCCGGCCTGCTGCGCCGCCTCAATGAACAGCGGGCCATAGCGACTCGGGCTGCGCAAGTCCATCACGTTGAGCGGGCCGCTGGCGCCATGGAAGGCGTCGGCGCCGCGTTCGTTGTGCTCGGCGCGCTTGAAGTAGGGCAGCACGTCAGCGTAGGACCAGCCCGGGTTGCCGTCGGCTGCCCAGTGGTCATAGTCTTCTCTCTGGCCGCGGATGTAGATCATGGCGTTGATCGAACTCGAACCGCCCAGCACCTTGCCGCAGGGTTGATAACCGCGCCGGCCACTGAGCCCGGCCTGTGGCACGGTTTCGAGCGCCCAGTTGGCCTGGCCGGTCTGGGCCATCAAGGCAAAGCCGGTTGGGCAATGAATCAGCACGCTCTTGTCGGCCGGACCGGCCTCCAGCAGCGCGACCGTGACGTCGTGGTTTTCGCTCAGGCGCGCTGCCAGAACGCAGCCGGCCGAGCCGGCGCCGATGATGATGTAGTCAAACATGGTGTTCTCCCGGGGTCGTTTGTGGATCGCTGGATTCAGTGTCCGTGGCGTACGGTAGCGCAAAGTGGCGCTGGCGTTTAGAGGCTTGGCTCCAGGTCGGCGGCATCCGGCACACCCGCTTCGACAATCGGGCATGATGTGGGCCAGGAACTTGGATAAGTTTCAAAAAATAATAGGGAGACCCATGAAGCTGGCTTTGCTGTCAGACATTCACGCCAATATTCAGGCTTTTGATGCTTGTCTGACGCACGCAAGCGAGCACGGCGCCCAGCAGTTTGCCCTGCTTGGCGATCTGGTCGGCTACGGCGCCGACCCGGTGGCGGTGGTGGCGCGGGCGCAGGCCCTGGCGGCGCAGGGCGCGCTGCTGGTCAAAGGCAACCATGATGCACTGGCCGTGCGGCCACCGGCCGTGGTGCAGACGGTGGGCGACAGCACGGCGGCCTGGACCCATGCGCAGCTTGATGACGGCCAGCGCAGTTTTCTCGACCAGTTGCCGCTGACGCTGCAGCGTCAGTCCATGCTGTTGGTGCACGCCAGTGCCGACGGCCCGGCACTATGGCGCTACGTCGCTGACGAGCGTGCCGCTGGCGCCAGCATGGAGGCGGCATCCCTTGTGCCCGAGGTGCGCTATGTTTTTGGTGGCCACGTGCACCGGCAGACGCTGTACTACCGGGGTGCCGGTGCCAGTCTGATGAAATTTGTCCCGACGCCGGGCGTTGCCTTGCCGGTGCCGCGCCATCGCCATTGGCTCGCCACGATTGGTTCGGTTGGCCAGCCGCGCGACCGCAATCCGCAGGCCATGTACGCGCTGTTCGACGCCGAGAAGCTGCAGCTCACGTTCCAGCGCGTGGTCTATGACCACCACGCCGCTGCTGTCGCCATCCGGCAGGCGGCCTTGCCGGCCTACTTTGCCGACCGGCTGGAGCTCGGGCGATGAAGCGGTTAGAGCCCGGCACCGAACTCGACGGCTTCATGATCGAGGAATGCATCCATTCCGGGGGCGCGGCCCATATCTACCACGTGCACTACGCCGAAGGCGCACGCGACCCGGGCTTCCCGCTGGCGATGAAGGTGCCGCGCATGGCGGCTGGTGACGGCGCCGAAAACATCGTCAGTTTTGAGGTTGAATACCAGATCATGCAAGTGCTGACTGGCGGTCATGTGCCGCGCTTCGTGGCCGCTGGCGATCTGGCGAACGTGCCGTATCTGGTGATGGAGTACGTGCATGGCCGCACGCTCGAGCACTGGTTTGATGCCCCGCAGCGAGCGACCGCCGATGAACTGGCGCGTCTGGGCGCAGTCGTGGCACAGGCCGTGCACAGCCTGCACCAGCAGAACACCGTGCACCTGGATCTCAAACCGGCCAACGTCCTGATCCGCGAGGATGGCAGTGCCGTGCTGCTCGACTTCGGTCTGTCCTGCAATGCGCTCTATCCCGACCTGCTGGCCGAGCAACTGCGCAAGGCGGTCGGCTCGCCGGCCTGGATTGCGCCCGAGCAGGTGGTGGGCGTGCGCGGCGATCCGCGCAGCGACATCTTTACCGTTGGCGTCATGCTTTATGAATTGGCGACCGGTCAGTTGCCGTTTGGCGCGCCCAGGACCGTTGGCGGCATGCGCCAGCGGCTGTGGATGGACCCGTCGCCGCCGCGCAAGCTCAGACCCGATCTGCCCGAATGGCTGCAGGAAGTGATCCTGCGCTGTCTGGAGCCCGAAGCGGCCAAACGCTATCCGTCGGCCGCGCATCTCGCGTTTGATCTGCGCCATCCAGAACAGGTGACCGTGACCGAGCGCGGCCGCAACACCGTGGGCACTGGCGTTCGCACCCATTTCAAGCGCTGGTTCAAGGCCGCCGGCATGCATTACCAGCCGAGCCCGCTGCCCTCGCATCAGATCGAGGAAGTGCCGATCGTCATGGTGGCAGTGCCACACAAGGATGTCAGCGATGCCACGCTGTACTCGCTGCGTCAGGCGGTGGCGCGCTCGCTCGGCACCCGCCAGGGCGCCCGGCTGGCCTGCGTCACCGTGATTTCACCCGGGCAGACCAGCACGTCGAATGACACCACCAGCGAGACCAGCGTGCGGCGCAAGTTCATAGCTTACCTGCGCCACTGGGCGCAACCACTCGAGCTGCCTGGGCAGCAGACCTCGTACCAGGTGCTGGAGTCGGGCGATGTGGCGCAGGCGCTGTTGAACTACGCGCTTGGTAATGAGGTCAGCGTCATCGTGATGGGGGCGGCAACGCACGGCCTGAAGACGCAGCGTTTTTTCGCGACCGTGCCGATCAAGGTGGCAATGGACGCGCCCTGCACCGTGATACTGGTCAAGCAGGCCGTGGCGTTTGAACTGTTGATGCAGCCCGAGGCCAGCGCGTCGGCGAACGGGCAACGCGATCACGACGTGCCATTCTGATTCGGGGCCAAACGGTTACCATCGAGCCCCTGCCTACTCACCCCTAGGAAGAAGATGCCCGATTCCACGTCCGATCCTCTGCAAAACCTGTTGCCTGGCGGCTTGGACGGCAGTTCACCCGCTGCCATCAGCAAGTTCACGGGTCTTTACTGGCCCAGCCCACCGTTCGCCATCTTCAGTGAAGCAGTCCCCTGGACTGAGCCGCAGGCCTGCGAGATCGAGGATTTCAAGGGGGTTGTCCGTAGTTGCCGGCTGGCCTTGCTGACGCCGGCCGACAAGACTGTGATGATCTTCGTGCCGAGCCGGACTGCGCCGGGGCGCGTTCAGTTTTCGCAGTTTCGGCGTTTGACAATCAAGGCGCCGCTTTATCCGGAAGAGAGCGTCAGCGACACCGACTTTGCCGACATCTTCGGCCATCGCCCGACCATTGACTACCACCTTCATTTGCACGACGGCAGCATTGTTTCCGACATGACGGTTGGCTACGTTGAAACCGATTTTGGTCTGTTTGTCTTTCATCCGATCGATGGCGGCGGCGGTGTCGAACGCAGTTTCATTCCACGCGAGGCCTACGAGAGCGTCAGCTTCGGTGAACTGATCGGGCAGATGCTGGTGGCGCAGCGTTCCGTGACGCCGCAGCAGGTGGACCAGGCGACCGATGAACAGGAGAGTCTGCGCAGCCGCAAGCTCGGTGACCAACTGGTGAGCCATGCCATTGTTTCCATCGATCATCTGATGCTGGCGCTGGAGCAGCAGGAAAAGATGCCGATGATCCGGGTCGGCGAGGCCTTGCTGCGGCTGGGCTATATCACTGAAGAGCATTTGGCTCAGGCGCTGGAGCGGCAGAAGGTCGAGCGTTCGGTGTCGCTGGGTCAGTTGTTGGTTGACATGGGTTTCCTGACGCGGCGTGACCTCAACACGGCACTGGCACGCAAGATGGGTTACCCGGTGGTCGATGTGACCCGCTTCCCGATCGAGGTCGAGGCGCTGCGCAAGGTGCCGCTGGCCACGGCGCAGCGGCTGGGCGTGCTACCGCTGTTGCTGCGTGACAAATTGCTGGTGGTTGCCAGCGGCGACCCGACCCGGCGCACCATGCTCGACGAGCTTGAGTTCATGGCTGGGGTGCGTGTCGTCGCCACGCTCGGTGACGAGGTGTTGATTGAGCAGACACTGACCGATATCTACGAGCATCTCGGCCTGCATTCGGGTAAGAATCACGGTGACGAGGCACAGACGTCGCCGGCCGAGCTGGCATCGACCAGCGAGTTGCTGCAATCGATGGAAATGCAGCAGCGCGAGGAAGAACAGCAGTCGGTCGAGCGCCCGATCGAACAGTCGGACAATTCGCTGGTGCGCCTGATCAACACCATGATCATTGAGGCCTACAGCCGTGGCGCTTCGGACATCCACGTCGAGACCCATCCCGGGCGCGCCAAGACGCGCATCCGGTTTCGCAAGGACGGTGTCCTGTCTTCGTATCTGGAGTTGCCCTATACCTACCGGGCTGCGTTGACGGCGCGTCTGAAGATCATGGCTGACCTCGACATCTCCGAGCGACGCAAGCCGCAGGACGGCAAGATCGAATTCGCCAAGTTTTCCAGCCGGCACCGGCTGGAATTGCGCATCGCGACGGTTCCGACCTACGGCGGCATGGAAGATATCGTGATGCGGTTGCTGTCGTCGGCGAAGCCGATTGCGATGGACAAGCTCGGACTGACGAGCGCCAACCTGACGCATCTGAAAGCCGCTGCCGGTCGCCCCTATGGCATGATTCTGTGTGTCGGCCCGACGGGTTCGGGTAAAACCACGACCCTGCACTCGATCCTGGGCTACCTGAACACGCCCCAGCGCAAGATATGGACCGCCGAGGACCCGATCGAAATCACCCAGCCCGATCTGCGCCAGGTGCAGATCAACCCGAAGATCGACTGGACCTTTGCCAAGGCGCTGCGCTCCTTTTTACGCGCCGACCCGGATGTCATCATGGTGGGTGAAATCCGCGACAAGGAGACCGCCCAGATTGCCATCGAAGCCTCGCTGACCGGGCATCTGGTGTTGTCCACCCTGCATACCAACAGTGCTTCCGAGACCGTGGTCCGGCTGATCGACATGGGCATGGACCCGTTCAACTTCGCCGACTCCCTGCTGGCCGTGCTGGCGCAGCGCCTAGTGCGCCGGCTCTGCCCCGAGTGCCGGACGGCGCAGGTGGCGGATGATGCCGTTGTCGAGGAATTGTTGGACGATTTTCTGCATTCCTTCCCGGACCAACTGCGGCCCGAGCGTGCAGCGGTGCGCGCGGAGTGGCTGGCTGGTTTCGGGCACGACGGGCACCTGACCCATTACAGCGCGCCAGGATGCAGTCATTGCCAAAACACCGGTCTGCACGGACGCGTTGGCATGCATGAGCTACTGCTGGTGTCGCCGGGCCTGCGCCATCTGATCCAGATCGCGGCTCGGCCGGAGCAACTGCAGTTCGAGGGCATGCAGAACGGGCATTTGCGCACCCTGCGCCAGGACGGCATCCTCAAGGTGCTTAGTGGCCTGACCACCATTGAAGAAGTGCGCGCCAATAGCAATATCTGATGTTGCCCCCACGATCGCCCACTTCGTGTGGCTCCCTGCCCCCCGATGGGGCTAATTTTTCTAGGGGCGGCCCGTCGGAAAATTGTCAGTAGTTAAATGCTGGCCGCTGGTAAGCGCGACAATGCGCGCATGGTCTTTGATTTCTCTACTGAACCGGCGCGGCACGCGTTCGAGTCGCTCACGCCCGATCTGGTCATGGACGCGCTGGCCAGCGTCGGCTTGTTTGGCGACGGGCGCCAACTGGCCCTGAGCTCGTACGAGAACCGCGTCTATCAATTGCATCTCGAGGAGGGCGTGGCGGTGGTCGCCAAGTTCTACCGGCCGCAGCGCTGGACCGAGGCGCAGATTCTGGAAGAGCACGCGTTCTCGGCCGAACTGATGGACGCCGAGATTCCGGTCGTCGGGCCGCTTGCCCTCAACGGCAGCACTTTGAATTATTTCGGTGGTTTTGCCTTCAGCGTCAGCCCGAGCCGCGGCGGACGTGCCCCCGAGCTTGACGACCCCGATGTGCTGGAATGGATCGGCCGCTTTCTGGCGCGGATTCACACCGTGGGCGCGTCCCGGCCGTTTGTGCACCGACCGGCGCTGGACCTGCAAAGCTTCGGCATTGCGTCGCGCGAATGGCTGCTGGCCCACGACCAGGTTCCGCTCGACGTGCAGTCCGCCTGGGCCAAGGCTTCACAGCAGGCGCTGGACCTGATTGCGCAACACACCTGCCTGAGTGGGCCTTCAGCTCAGCAAGACCCAGACGCGGCGCCGATCCGGCTTCTGCGCTTGCATGGTGACTGCCATCCAGGCAATATTCTGTGGACGCCACTGGAGTCGCACGCCAGCATGGGTCCGGGGCCGCACTTCGTTGACCTGGACGATGCGCGCACCGGTCCGGCGGTACAGGACTTGTGGATGCTGCTCAGCGGCGACCGCAGCCAGCGTACGCGCCAACTCGGCGCCCTGGTTGATGGCTACGAACAGTTCCGCGACTTTGACCGGCGTGAGCTGGCGCTGATCGAGCCGCTGCGCACGCTACGCCTGATCCACTACAGCGCCTGGCTGGCGCGGCGCTGGAGCGACCCCACGTTTCCGATCAACTTTCCGTGGTTCGGTTCCAGCGACTACTGGCAAGGCCAGGTGCAGATGCTCGAAGAGCAGATGGAAGCGATGCAGGAAGAGCCGTTGATTGTTTGACGGCCTCCAAGCGTCGTCGTCATTCCGGGCACTGATTTGTCATGCCGGACCCCGATCCGGCATCCATGCCTTCCAATCGCGCCACACCAGACATGGATTGCCGATATAGGTCCGCAATGACACTACTCGGCGCCATGCAGGCGGGCTACGCAGATTACTTGCCGTTGATCGCCAGCAACTCGACTTCAAACAACAGCGTAGCGTTTGGCGGAATCACACCACCGGCGCCGCGCTCGCCGTAGGCTATTGCCGGTGGGCAGGTCAGTTTGGCTTTGCCGCCGACCTTCATGCGCTGCACGCCTTCGGTCCAGCACGGGATCACGCCGTTCAAGGGAAACTCGATCGCCTCGTTGCGCTTGTATGAGCTGTCGAACTCCTTGCCATCAGGAAAGGTGCCGCGGTAGTGGACCTTGACCTTGTCGCTGGCCTTCGGGCTGGCGCCAGTGCCATCCTTAAGTGAGCGATAGACCAGGCCGCTGGGGGTGACGACGGCGCCGGCTTCCTTGGCGGCTGCCGCTGCGACCGCATCAGCGGCCCAGGCAGAGCTCAGGCAGACGGTTGCCAAAGACGCGGCAACGGCCGCACAACGGAGCATATTTTTCATTGGGAATTCTTCTGGTTAAACGAGCAGGGCATTGACGCGCTTGACGTAGGCCGCCGGGTCGGCCGGCATGCCGCCTTCGGCCAGCAGCGCCTGGTCGAACAGGATGTGGGCCAGGTCGTTGAAATGGACCGAGCCTTCGAGCTTCTTCACCAGCGGGTGTTCGGCGTTGACTTCGAGCACAGGCTTCACCTCGGGCGCGGTCTGGCCAGCTTGCTTGAGCATGCGCGCCAGTTGCGTGCTCATGCCGTGGTCCTGCACCACCAGACAAGCCGGTGAATCGACCAGGCGCGTTGTGACGCGCACGTCCTCGGCCTTGTCTTTGAGCGCTTCCTTGAGTTTGGCCAGCAGCGGCTTGAAGGTCTCGGCCGCTTCCTCGGCAGCCTTCTTCTCGCCTTCATCCTGCAGCGTGCCCAGATCAACCGCGCCCTTGGCTACGCTTTGCAGCGGTGTGCCGTCGAACTCGTTGAGGTAGTTCAGGGCCCACTCGTCGACGCGGTCCGTCATCAGCAGCACTTCGATGCCTTTCTTCTTGAACACTTCAAGCTGCGGACTGTTTTTCGCAGCCGCCAGGGTATCGGCGGTGATGTAGTAGATCGCTTCCTGGCCTTGCTTCATGCGCGCCTTGTAGTCGGCAAAGCTCACACTCACGCCGTCCGTGGTGCTGGAGGCAAAGCGCAGCAGCTTGGCCAGACGCTCCTTGTTGGCAAAGTCCTCGCCCAGGCCTTCCTTGAGCACGGCGCCGAATTCAGCATAGAACTTGCTGTACTTGCCATGCTCCGCCTTGTCTTCCTCGCTCACGACATCGGTGACGCCCTCCGTAGCAGCGGGTGCCTGGTTGTTCTTGGCCAGGTCTTCGAGCATGCCCAGCACGCGCTTGGTGCAGCCTTCGCGGATCGCCTTGACGTCGCGGCTTTCCTGCAGCAGTTCGCGGCTGACGTTGAGCGGCAGATCGCTGGAGTCGACCACGCCCTTGACGAAACGCAGGTAGGTCGGCAACAGTGCCTCGGCGTCGTCCATGATGAAGACGCGCTTGACGTAGAGCTTGACGCCAGCGGATTTTTCGCGGTTCCAGAGGTCGAACGGCGCCTTGCCCGGGATGTAGAGCAGTTGCGTGTACTCGGTGCTGCCCTCGACGCGGTTGTGCGTGTAAGCCAGCGGCTCCTCGCTGTCGTGGCTGATCTGCTTGTAGAACTCGTTGTACTGCTCGGCGCTGATGTCCTTCTTGGCGCGGGCCCAGATGGCATTGGCCTTGTTCACGGTTTCCCATTCACCGGTCTTGACCATGGCGCCGGGTTGGCGGCCGCCATTCTCGTCGCCGGGGGTGATCAGCTCTCCGTCTTTCCACTCTTCCTTTTCCATCTGGATGGGCAGGCTGATGTGGTCGGAGTACTTGTTGACGATGCCCTTGACCTTCCAGCTCTGGGTGTAGTCCAG
>CAIXNB010000081.1 GCA_903920695.1 uncultured beta proteobacterium | reverse complement strand
TGGATCCCGGGTCAAGCCCGCGATGACAATCGGGGGGACGGGCAACCGCCCCCTTTTCGTTTGGAGGCATGCATGGTCGAAAAAGTCATCGCCACGCCGGCAGCGCTGGAATTGGTCGCGTTTCTGAAGACCAAGCATGGGCCTGACCTGATGTTTCACCAATCAGGCGGCTGTTGCGACAACAGCGCAGCGAACTGCTACCTGCCAGGCGAGATCACCATCGGCGCAGGCGACGTCTATCTCGGTGACATCGGCGGCAGTCCTTTCTACATCGGACGAGCGCAGTACGAATACTGGAAGCACACTCAGTTGATCATTGATGTGATCGACGGACATGGGGGAACCTTCTCGCTGGAAGGGCCGGAAGGCAAGGCATTTCACACCCGATCGAGGCTGTTCAGTGACGCCGAGATGGCAGAGCTGTTCGGCAAATAGTCGGCTCCCAGCGGAATAACCGGGACGGTCACACTTCAAGACCTGTTCATGGGGCGCATGGCGGACCCAGTTGTGCAGCGGTCAGGCGCTATGGGTAAACTGCCCAGCATGCAAACCACCACATCCTGGGACACGTTGGCTGGCCAGTACCAACTGCACCCCGGTGCAAGGCCTGCCATCGTCGGCCAGCGCCCGGTGCTGGGTGCCGGGCGGCTTGGGCAATTGCTGCAGGGGCAGCGCGGCGAACAGGTCAGTGCCAGTTTGGGCAGCCTCTTCACGCTGTGCGCGCATGCCCATAGGCGCACGGCGGAACTGACGCTGGCGGCTGCGCAGACTGCGGCACCGATCACGCAGCCCGCGCCCGTGCTGCTGGCGCTGGAGACGGCGCGTGACCACCTGCGCAGCATCGCGCTCGATTGGCCGCAACGCCTGCCCAATGCGGCGCCGGGTGCGCCGTCGCTTGACTGGTTGCGTGGCTGCCCGCTGCCGTTGGTGAGTGCGCGCGGGGTGAGTGATGCGGATATTGCCTGGCAGACGCTGGGCGCGCTGCGTGCCTGGTTGGAGAACCAAATCCTCGGGCAAGACGTGACGCAGTGGCTGCGCGATCAGCGCGAGCCTGATGCACTCGCGCACTGGTGTGAGGCTTGTGCCGAGCGCTGGTTGCCGGCGCATTGCTTGTCAGCCTGGCAGCCGCTCGCGCACACCCTGCGGCCGACCCTGCGCAGTCTCGATCTGCTGGACGCCGACGCTGCCGTGCAGCGCGCACACCTCACGCAACTGGCACAACAGATGGCCGACGTGCCCGACTTCGTGCAGCACCCAATGTGGCTCGGCCAGTGTGCCGAGACTGGCCCCTGGACGCGGCTGCGCCATCGGCACACACCCGCGCAACCGCACAGTGCCTGGACACGTTTAAGTGCGCGCTGGATCGAGTTGATCGAGCTGGCCAGCGCCATGCCAGACGACGCGACGCCAGCGCTGGCCAGTGGTGCCCTGCATCTGGCGCCGGGCCAGGCGCTGGCCTGGTGCGAGATGGCGCGCGGCCTCTTGTTGCATTGGGTGCAGCTCGATGCCAGTGGTGCCGTGCAGGACTACCGCGTGCTGGCGCCAACCGAGTGGAACTTTCACCCCGATGGCGCGCTGGGGCGTGCTGTTGCGGCGCTGGCACCGGATGACAGCGCAGCGGCGCGCGCGCTGGCTGCTGCTTATGACCCCTGCGTTGTCTGCACGGTATAGACTGCGGCCAATGGGGACGCGGGGATCATGAACATGGAGACGACATGACGCTCAATGTGCTGTGGCTGCAGGCCGGTGGCTGTGGTGGCTGCAGCATGTCCCTGTTGTGCGCCGACGCCGCTGATTTGCCGCAACTCTTGCGCCGCAATGGCGTCGAGCTGCTGTGGCATCCGGCGCTCTCAATCGAAGGCGAGCAAGACCTGCTGGATCTGCTGGCTGATTGTCTGGCCGGTCGTGTGCGGCTAGATGCCCTGTGCATCGAAGGCGCGCTGTTGCGCGGCCCGCATGGCAGCGGGCGCTTCCACGTTTTGTCTGGCACTGAGGTGCCGATGATCAACTGGGTGCGTCAACTCAGTGCGGTTGCCACGCATGTGCTGGCGGTGGGCAGTTGCGCGGCTTGGGGCGGCATCACGGCCAGTGGCAGCAACCCGACCGATGCCTGCGGTCTGCAGCATGAAGACGAGCGCCGCGGTGGCCTGCTCGGTGCCGGCTTTGTCGCGCGCGGCGGCTTGCCGGTGATCAACATCGCCGGCTGTCCGACGCACCCGGGCTGGATCACGGACACGCTGATGGCGCTTGCCGCCGGCCTGCTTGGCGCAGATGATCTGGACCCACTCGGGCGGCCGCGTTTTTATGCCGATCAACTGGTGCACCATGGTTGCACGCGCAACGAGTACTACGAGTACAAGGCCAGCGCGGCCAAGCCGTCGGACCTGGGCTGCACGATGGAGAACATGGGTTGCAAGGGCACGCAGGCGCACGCCGATTGCAACACCCGGCTCTGGAACGGGAACGGCTCCTGCACGCGCGTCGGCTACGCTTGCATCAGTTGCACCGAGCCGGCGTTTCAGAGCCCGGGCCATCCATTTCACCAGACGCCCAAGCTTGCCGGCATTCCAACGGGGCTGCCGATCGACATGCCCAAAGCCTGGTTTGTTGCGCTGGCCTCGCTCTCCAAGAGCGCCACGCCCAAGCGCGTCAAGAAGAACTCCCACAGCGATCACCTGGCCGTGCCGCCAGTGTCGCGCAAGACTGGTTTGCGCTGATGAGCGCTGCGCCGGGCCGCCCCAAGCAAGCTCGCACCCCCTCGGGGGGCAGCGAGGACATGCAATGCCGAGCGTGGGGGTCGGCATGTCTCGTCTGATCCTTGGTCCTTTCAACCGCATCGAGGGCGATCTCGAAGTGGAGCTCGAAGTGCAGGACGAGCGCATCGTCGAAGCGCGGGTCAAGGCGCCGATGTTCCGGGGCTTCGAGCCGATGTTGGTCGGGCGTGATCCGATGGACGCGCTGACCATCGCGCCGCGCATTTGCGGCATCTGCTCGGTCTCGCAGTCGGTGGCAGCGGCGCGGGCGCTGGCTGATGCATCCGGCGTTGTGATGCCGGCCAACGGCCAGTTGGCGACGAATCTGATGCTGGCCTGCGAAAACCTGGCTGACCACCTGACGCATTTCTACGTTTTTTTCATGCCCGATTTCACGCGCGAGGTCTATGCCGGCCGGCGCTGGTATGGCCAGGCGCAGCGTCGTTTTTCCGCAATGGTCGGTGGCACAGCCGGCGCTGGCTTGCACAGCAGTGCGGCGCTGGCCCAGCGCGCGCGCTGGTTCGACCTGATGGGCACGCTTGGCGGCAAATGGCCGCACACCGGCGCCATTCTGCCCGGCGGCACGTCGCGTGCGATTGAAGCGACCGAGCGCATGCGCCTGTTGGCCGGCTTGCGCGAGATGCGCGCCTTCCTGGAGCAAACCCTGTTCGGCGCCACGCTCGAAGACGTGGCGGCGCTCGACAGTCTGGCGGCTTTGCAGCGCTGCGCCGCGTGTGCACCGGCCAGCGATCTGGCGCTGTTTCTGGAGATTGCGGCCGATGCCAAACTGCTCGACATGGGGCCGGGGCCAGGACGCTACCTCAGCTATGGTGCCTACCCGCGTTTCGACGGCGGTCATGTGTTGGCGCAAGGTGTCTGGGACGCAAGCCTGCAGCAACGCCGGTCGCTCAACGCGGCACAGATCAGCGAGGACACGCGCCATGCCTGGCTCGATGAAGGCCGGGCCGGTCTGCCACTGCACCCGCTGGCCGGCTTGACCCAGGTGCAGCCGGACAAGGCCGGCGCCTACACCTGGAACAAGGCGCCGCGTCTGGCTGGGCAGGTGATGGAGACTGGCGCCATCGCGCGCCAACTGGTCGCTGGCCAGCCCTTGATTCACGAACGGGTGCGCGTGCACGGCGGCACGGTTTACACCCGCGTGCTGGCGCGCCTGCTGGAACTCGCGCGCATCCTGCCGCTGATGGAAGAATGGTTGCTTGCCCTGCAGCCGCGTGAGCCTTACCACCAGGTGCAGGCGCTGCCGGCGCAGGGGCAGGGCAGCGGTCTGTCGGAAGCGGCGCGCGGCGCGCTCGGGCACTGGCTGACCATCGAGAACGGCCGCATTGCCAGCTACCAGATCGTGGCGCCGACGAGTTGGAATTTCTCACCGCGCGACGCCGCCGGCACGCCGGGCGCGCTGGAAGCAGCGCTGGTCGGCGCGCGCATCGACAGTTCGCTCGGGCGCGGCCAGAGTGTGGCGGTGCAGCACATCGTGCGCTCCTTTGATCCGTGCATGGTCTGCACGGTGCATTGATCGCCATGGGAAATCGGGATATTGATTTTGATGACAGTGTGAAGGTCAATTGCACCAAACTTGGTGCTGCTCTGAGGAAGATTCTGGGGCTGGGTGCGAAAGATGAGGCGTAATTCGATGACGCTCGAATTCAAGGACATTGTCCGCTCGATTGTTAATGTTCATCAAGAGTTGCGTGCGCAGGCTTCTCGCGCGGTGAATCTGAGTCTGACCTTGCGCAACTGGATGATCGGCTATTACATCGAGGCCTTTGAGCTGCGAGGTTCGGATCGCGCTGATTACGGCGACCAGTTGTTTTCCAAGCTGTCACAGGAGTTGACGGCGGCTAGTCTGAGCAACTGCAACAAGCGCCAGTTGTACCGTTACCTGCGCTTTTTCCGCAGTTATCCGCAGATTGTGGGGACGCTGTCCCCACAATTGCGGGTCTTACTGCTGCCAGATCAGTCAGTCAAGAAAGCGGGGACAGCGTCCCCACAATTGACAACCGCCGCGGATATTCTGGTCGCACAACTTTCGTACAGTCACCTGGAGCTTCTGGTAGAGGTGGATGACAATTTCAAGCGGAGCTTTTATGAGGTCGAGTGCCTGCGCGGTCATTGGACGGTGCGGGAGTTGAGGCGGCAGATATTCAGTCTGTATTACGAACGTAGCGGTCTTTCAACCGACAAGAACAAGTTGGCAGCCCATGTGCAAGAGAGGGCAGAGCAGTCTGCCGCGACTCTGAATGTGCGCGATCCTTACGTCTTTGAGTTCCTCGGCCTCAAACCCCAGGAGGTGATGTACGAGTCGGATGTTGAAGATGCCATTCTGGACAACCTTCAAGAATTTCTGCTCGAACTAGGCCACGGATTCTGCTTTGAAGCTCGGCAAAAGCGCATCCTGATCGGCCACGAGCATTACTTCATCGATCTTGTCTTTTATCATCGCATTCTGAAATGCCATGTGCTCGTGGAACTGAAGCTGGCCGAGTTCAGTCATGAAAATATCGGCCAACTCAATACCTATGTCAGCTGGTACAAGAAGAATGTAATGCTGGAAGGCGACAATCCGCCCATTGGCATCTTGCTATGCACCCGCAAGAAGCAGTCTCTGGTGGAGTTCGCTTTGGCAGGCATGGATAACCACTTGTTTGTATCGAAGTACCAACTGGAGTTGCCCAAGCGCGAAGCGATGGAGGTCTTTCTTGCTGAAAAACTCAGAGAGGCTGGAGCCGAAGATGAGTGAACACAATTATGGTCAGCCCGTGAGCCCTTTGATTTAGTCTGGTCATGTCCATTCCGCCCCCTTCACCACTGCAGCAACTGCCCCCGGGCGAGATCGAGGGCGTTGATGAGGCGACCTGGCTCGACGTCATCCAGAAGATGGACGAGGTCTACTCCAAGCTGGTCAGCGACGAAATTGAACTTGAAGAGAAGAACGCCCAGCTCGAACAATCGCAGCAGTTCATTTTCAGCCTGCTCTCGGCCATGAGCGACGTCCTGATCGCGTGCAATCAGGACGGGCTGATCGAGGAGACCAATGCCGCGTTGTGCGAACTGGTCGGCCGCCCTGAGGACGCGTTGCGCGGCACCCCGGTGCTCGATCTGCTGGCCGACGAACAAAGCGTGCAGCGCTGGCAACTGGCGATGCACTACACGGAAACGCGCGCCGGCGTGGTGCTCGAGATCAACCTGCGCGACGGCGCTGGCCAGGCGCTGCCGGTGGACCTCAATTGCACGCCGCGCTACAACAGTGTCGGGCGCGAAGTCGGCCATGTGCTGGTCGGGCGTCCCCTGGGCGAGCTCAAGCGTGCCTACCACCAGTTGCGCGAAGCGCATGAAGCCTTGAAGCTGGCGCAGCAGCAACTGCTGCATTCGGAAAAGATGGCCTCGCTGGGCCGGCTCGTGGCCGGCGTGGCGCATGAACTGAACAACCCGATCAGCTTTGTGCTGGGCAATGTCCACGTGTTGCAGCGTTACGGTACGCGCCTGGGCCGTTACCTTGACGCCGTGCACCAGCTGGACCTGCCCGAGCCGCTGCCGGCGCTGCGCTCCGAGTTGCGCATCGACCATCTGCTCAAGGACCTGCCCTCGCTGATGGTAGGCACGCTTGAAGGCGCGCAGCGCACTACCGAAATTGTCAATGGCCTCAAGCGTTTCTCCACCGCGGTGCACGAGGAAGTGACGCAGATCGAGCTCAATGCCGTGGTCGAGCGCGCCATCCTGTGGGTCAAGAAAGGCACGGCGCCGCGTTTCGAGATTCACTGGCAGCGCGCTGAAGACTGCTTTGTCATGGGCAATGCCGGTCAGTTGCAGCAGGTGATGATGAACCTGATCCAGAACGCCAACGACGCTGCGCTGATCAACGCGCACACCACACCCGAGTTGCAGATCACCCTGGCGCAGGGCAGTGACAGCGTGCAACTGCGCTTTGCCGACAATGGCCCCGGCATTGCCGAAGCACATTTGTCACGCATCTTCGACCCCTTCTTCAC
>CAIXNB010000080.1 GCA_903920695.1 uncultured beta proteobacterium | reverse complement strand
GCCCATGACATTGCCTACAACAAGGTTAAACGTCGATATTGCCGGCCCGCAGTGCGTTGGTTTCGATGAAATCGCGGCGCGGTTCGACCTCGTCGCCCATCAGCATGGTGAAGACGCGGTCGGCTTCGATGGTGTCATCGATCTGTACGCGCAGCAGGCGGCGCACGGTCGGGTCCATGGTGGTTTCCCAAAGCTGTGCCGGGTTCATTTCGCCCAGGCCTTTGTAGCGCTGGCGTGAGGTGGCGTGTTCGGCCTGGGCGATCAGCCAGGCCATGGCTTCACGGAAGTCGCCAACCTTTTCCTCTTTCTGGCGCTCGCCTTCCCCGCGCATGACCTTGGCACCTTCGCTGAGCAGTCCCTTGAAGGTGTTGGCGGCTTCAGCCAGTGCGGCATAGTCGGCGCCATGGACAAAGTCCTGTGTCAGCACACTGCTCTTGACGTTGCCATGGTGGCGTCGGCTGATGCGCAGAATCGGCTTGTCGGTGCGCACATCGAATTCGCCGCTTACTTCGGCGTCGGGCAGTTTGGCTTGCAGTGCGGCAGCGGATACTTCGGCGGCTGCCACTGTGTCGAGGTTCAGTGCCACGCCGTCGGCGACCGAGCGCAGGGCTTCAGCATCCATGAAGTTGCGCAGGCGTGCAATCACGCCTTGTGCCACCTGGTGCTTGCGCGCCAGTTCGGCCAGCGTTTCACCGACGAGTAGCGTTCCATTTTCTCCGCCGGTGTGCACCGAAGCGTTGACCAGTGCAATGCGCAGCAGAAAACTGTCGAGCGCCGGGCCGTCTTTGAGGTAAAGCTCTTCCTTGCCGGCCTTGACCTTGTACAGCGGCGGCTGCGCGATGTAGATGTGGCCGCGCTCCACCAGCTCGGGCATCTGGCGGTAGAAGAAGGTCAGCAGCAGCGTGCGGATGTGGGCGCCGTCAACGTCGGCATCGGTCATGATGATGATGCGGTGGTAGCGCAGCTTGGCGACGTTGAAGTCGTCGCTGCCCGTGCTGCCGCCGGCCTTGCCGATGCCGGTGCCCAGAGCGGTGATGAGGGTCAGGATTTCGTTGCTGGTCAAAAGCTTCTCATAGCGGGCTTTCTCGACGTTAAGAATCTTGCCGCGCAGCGGCAGAATGGCCTGAAATTTTCGGTCGCGACCCTGCTTGGCCGAGCCGCCGGCGGAGTCGCCCTCGACGATGTAGATTTCGCACAGCGCCGGGTCTTTTTCCTGGCAGTCGGCGAGCTTGCCGGGCAGGCCCATGCCGTCGAGCACGCCTTTGCGCCGCGTCATGTCACGCGCCTTGCGCGCCGCCTCACGAGCGCGCGCGGCTTCGATGATCTTGCCGACGATGATCTTGGCGTCGGCCGGGCGCTCCTGCAGGTAGTCGTAGAGCAGCTTGCTGACGATGTCTTCGACCGGGCCGCGCACTTCGGAGCTCACCAGCTTGTCCTTGGTCTGGCTGCTGAATTTCGGCTCGGGCACTTTCACCGACAGCACGCAGGTCAGGCCTTCGCGCATGTCGTCGCCGGTGACCTCGACCTTGGCTTTCTTGGCAATCTCGGTGTCGTCGATGTACTTGTTGATGACGCGCGTCATGGCAGCGCGCAGGCCGGTCAGGTGGGTGCCGCCATCACGCTGCGGGATGTTGTTGGTGAAGCACAGCACCTGTTCGTTGTAGCCGCTGTTCCATTGCATCGCCACCTCGACACCGATGTTGGTGTTCTGGTCGCTCTGGCGGTCGCCCATGGCGTGGAAGATGTTGGGGTTGAGGACCGTCTTGCCCTTGTTGATGAAGTTGACAAAGCCGCGCACGCCGCCGGCGCCGGAGAAGTCGTCTTCTTTGCCGGTGCGCTCGTCTTTCAAGCGAATGCGCACGCCGTTGTTGAGGAAGCTCAGTTCACGCAGACGCTTGCTCAGGATCTCGTAATGGAAGTCGTTGTTCTGCTGAAAGATGTCGGTGTCGGGCAGGAAGTGGACTTCGGTGCCGCGTTTCTCTGTCTCGCCGATGACCTTCATGGGCGAGACTTCGACGCCGTTGACGGTTTCGGTGATGCGGTTTTGCACAAAACCCTTGCTGAACTCCATCACATGGACCTTGCCATCACGCCGGATGGTCAGACGCAGCATTTTGGACAGGGCGTTGACGCAACTCACACCGACGCCGTGCAGGCCACCAGAGACCTTGTAGCTGTTCTGGTTGAACTTACCGCCGGCGTGTAGTTCGGTCAGCGAGATTTCGGCCGCAGAGCGCTTGGGCTCGTGCTTGTCATCCATTTTGATGCCGGTCGGGATGCCGCGCCCGTTGTCAACCACGCTGACCGAGTTGTCGGAATGGATGGTGACCAGGATGTCATCGCAGTGGCCAGCCAGCGATTCGTCGATCGAGTTGTCGACCACCTCAAACACCAGATGGTGCAATCCGGTGCCGTCCGAGGTGTCGCCGATGTACATGCCGGGGCGTTTGCGTACCGCTTCCAAGCCTTCGAGAATCTGGATCGAGTCTTCGCCATAGGCCTCCGATGCCCCGGCCTGATTGGCGTCGATGGTGGGCTGGAAGTTGGAGCTGTCGGAACTGCCCTCGCCCGTGTGCACCACGTCATCGCTGCTCGCAGAGGGTTGAACTGGCTTGTTTTCTTCGGTCATGGCTAACTTCTAATCGGTGGGGACAAAGCGCCGCGGTGCTCTGGTTTGTCCCGCAAATTTTTAATATTTCTCAAACTCTTGAAGGACCAAACCCGCAATGAACTTTCTGTTCATCGCGGGTTTGGGCTTGTATCACTACAAATCTTTCGGCGTCAAATACGCATCGGCATCACCACGTACTTGAAGCTGGTGTTGTCGGGGATGGTGAACAGAGCCGAGCTGTTGCCGTCAGACAGTTCGAGCTTCACCATTTCCTGCGTCATGTTGCTCAGCGCATCGATGAGATAGGTGACATTGAAACCGATCTCGATGCTGTCGCCGCCGTAGTCGATGTCCAACTCGTCGACCGCCTCTTCCTGTTCGGCATTGTTGGATGCCACGCGCAAAGTGCCAGGGTCGATGTTCAGGCGCACGCCTTTGAATTTTTCACTGGTCAGGATGGCCGTGCGCTGCAGCGTACCGAGCAGGGCGACGCGCCCCAGGGTGATGAAGTTCTTGTGATTCTTCGGAATGACGCGGTTGTAGTCCGGGAATTTGCCTTCGACCAGTTTGGTGACGAACTCCATGCCGTCAAAGCTGAATTTGGCCTGGTTGTTGGCGAACTGCATCTCGATGGCGCCGTCCGCATCGGACAACAGGCGTTGCAGTTCGATGACGGTCTTGCGTGGCAGGATGACTTCCTGCTTGGGCACGTCCACGTCCAGTGTGGCGGAGGCGAAAGCCAGTCGATGGCCATCGGTTGCCACAAGACTCAGCTTCTTGCCTTCGGCGACAAACAGGATGCCATTGAGGTAGTAGCGGATGTCATGCACGGCCATGGCGAACGAGACCTGACTCAGCAGGTCTTTCAGCGTCTTTTGCGGCACGCTGAAGACCGGACCGAAGCTGGCCGCTTCCTGCACCAGCGGAAAGTCTTCGGCCGCCAGGGTTTGCAGCGTGAACTTGCTTTTTCCGCCTTTCAGTATCAGCTTGCTGGCGTTCGATTCCAACGACACGGTCTGATCCGCCGGCATGGTGCGCAAGATGTCGATCAGCTTGCGGGCACCGACTGTCGTTGTGAAATCGCCGACGTCGCCGTCGAGTTCTGCGTTGGTGCGGATTTGAATCTCAAGGTCACTGGTCGTGAACTGCAGTGATGAACCGGTCTTGCGGATCAGCACATTGGCCAGAATGGGCAATGTGTGCCGGCGCTCGACGATGCCTGCTACCGATTGCAAAACCGCTAAAACCTTGTCTTGTGTGGCTCTCAGGACAATCATGTCAACCCCTTTTCTAATATCTGCGATTCAATCAAAGACGAACGGGAAATGAATTTCCTGCAAAAGCAACCATTTTCCCATTTTTATGCCAGTAATCAGCCCTTGAGCGTCTGTTCTAGTACATGAAGTTGTTGGTTCAGCTCGGTCACCTGCTGGCGTTCACCGCCGATCTTGCGTACAGCATGCAAAACCGTGGTGTGGTCGCGGCCGCCAAACAGCTCACCAATTTCCGGTAGGCTCTTTTGTGTCAGTTCCTTCGCCAGGTACATCGCTATCTGGCGCGGCCGGGCAATGCTGGCCGGCCGCTTCTTGGAATACATGTCCGCAATCTTGATCTTGTAGTAGTCGGCAACTGTTTTCTGGATGTTCTCAACCGAGATCTGTCGATTCTGAATCGACAGCAGATCGCGCAGCGCTTCACGCGCCAGCAGAATCGAGATTTCCTTCTGGTTGAAACGCGAGTACGCCAGAATCTTGCGCAGTGCACCTTCGAGTTCGCGGACGTTGGAGCGTACGTTCTTGGCCACGAAAAACGCGACTTCCTCCGGCATCTCGATGCCTTCAACCCGCGCCTTATTGATCAGGATGGCAACGCGCATTTCGAGTTCAGGCGGCTCGATGGCCACCGTCAGCCCGGAATCAAAACGTGATACCAGCCGCTCATGAATATCCGTCAGACCCTTCGGGTAAGTGTCACTGGTCATCACGATGTGAGACTTTTTGGCCAGCAGCGCCTCGAACGCGTTGAAGAACTCTTCCTGGGTGCGTTCTTTGTTGGCAAAGAACTGGACGTCATCGATCAGCAGCAGGTCCAGTGAATGGTAGCGCTCCTTGAATTCGTCGAAAGTCTTGCGTTGGTAGGCCTTGACCACATCCGAAACAAATTGTTCAGCATGGATGTAGAGAACTTTGGCACCTGGCTTGTCCGCGAGCAGACGATTGCCGATGGCGTGCATCAAATGGGTTTTCCCCAAGCCAACGCCGCCGTAGATAAAAAGCGGGTTGTAGAGGTGACCCGGCATGCCTGCAACGTGCATGGCTGCCGCGCGAGCCATGCGGTTGGCCGTGCCTTCAACCAGCGTATCAAAGGTCAGGGATGTATTCAGGCGGTTC
Organism: uncultured beta proteobacterium; assembly: GCA_903920695.1. Taxonomy (GTDB): domain Bacteria; phylum Pseudomonadota; class Gammaproteobacteria; order Burkholderiales; family Burkholderiaceae_C; genus Rhodoferax. The sequence goes on along the minus strand of CAIXNB010000080.1, from coordinate 48,665 downwards.
TTGAGCTCGCTCGGGGTCCGCTGCTCCCCAATTTCGTTTGACTCTTCGATCGAACTCGGTTCTACCGTATGATGAACGGATGCGCTCTTGGCGATGATTTCCCGAGGAGCAAGTGCTAACTCAACTTGCACGACCTGCCCCGAAAGCCGACCCAGCAGGCCGGCGAGCTTATTGCCATATTGGGCTCTGATCCAGTCGAGTTTGAAGCGGTTGGCAACGAATACAGTAACCTTTGAAAGGTCTGCAGAAACCTGTGCTGAAAGTGGCTTGATCCAGGTGTTGAACTGCTGTTCGGGTAATTCCTGCGCCAGTTGATCGATGCAGCTCTGCCACAGGCTTTGCCCCGCCTCATGGCCGGTCGAGCCAGACTGACTGGCGTATTGTCCCTCTGTCATTGTTCTTGCCGAATTCTGTGGATAGTTTTCAATTAGTGCGCCTGAAATTCCAGTTTATCAAGATTTTATCCACAAGACGGAAAGTCGGCCAATTGTTTCAGTATCGCGCGATCAATATCCCGCAAGGTCTTGCCGGTGTTGAGAAAATTTGCGATAATCACTGGTTCCCCTGCCCGTGTCGGGGGAGACAAGACAGTGACCCGTCCCAATCGATGGCAGGCTGGTCCTCATCGAGCCCTTTAGGATTTTCAAAATGAAACGCACTTACCAACCCTCCAAGATTCGCCGCGCCCGCACTCACGGCTTTCTGGTTCGCATGAAGACCCGTGGCGGTCGTGCTGTGATCAATGCCCGTCGCGCCAAAGGCCGCAAGCGCCTGGCTGTCTGATTTCGACTGTCCGCATAGCGCGAAGCTGAACAGCAGTTTTGCCGCCACTACCAAGTGCAGCGACTGAGAACGCGAAGCCAGTTTCAGGCCGTCTTGGCTGGCGGAACCGTGGCTCGTACGGCCCATTTCGCCTTGCACCGCGCCCGGCTGGATGTGACGCATGCCGAACCGCCCGCGTCTGAGCGCGCGAGCTTGCCCGTGATGGCACTGTTTCCGATGCGAGCGGTGTGGATGGGTGCGCTTGTCCCCAAGCGCTGCGCCAAACGGGCGGTGACGCGCAACGCCATCAAGCGCCAGATCTACAGTGTCAGCGCGGATTTCGAGTCGGCATTTGACGTGGCTGCGCATCTGGTGCGCTTGCGGGCAGGTTTTGATCGCAAGCAATTTACCAGCGCCACATCCGATCTGCTCAAGGCCGCGATTCGCAGCGAGTTGCAGCAATTGTTCGCCCGGGCAACGGCCTATCGATCTGCCCCGGCAGTGTTAGCCTGCTCGCCATGATCAGGAACATTCTGATTGGCCTGGTCAAAGGCTATCGTTTGTTGCTCAGCCCTTGGCTGGGTTCAGCCTGCCGCTTCGAGCCCACCTGTTCCGCCTATTCGTTACAGGCGCTGCAACGGCATGGCGCTGCAGCCGGTACTTATTTGACGCTGGCGCGATTGGCGCGCTGCCATCCCTGGTGCGAAGGCGGCGCTGATCCCGTGGCGCCCGAACCCCCCCGGCTCTTCACCAAGCTGATTTCCCCTCTCACTCAAAAGAAGTCTTCATGAACGATATTCGCCGCACCATTTTGTGGGTGATCTTTGGCTTTTCCATGGTTTTGCTCTGGGACCAGTGGCAGGTTTATAACGGACACAAGGCCACTTTCTTCCCGGGCGCCAATAAAGCGGCTGTGACCGCCGGTGCACCGATTACGCCTTCCAGCGTTCCCACCGGGGTTCCCGTTGCAGGTGCGTCCGTTGGTGCGACGGCAATCGCTGGCGCGGCACTGCCAATTGCTTCAGGTGAGACGGCGGCTGTTGCGCGCGAGCGCCTGGTGGTGACGACCGATGTACTGAAATTGACGTTTGATACGCAGGGCGGCTCGCTGGTGCGGACCGAGTTTCCGCAGCATGTCGACATGGCCGACAAGGGCAAGAACGTTGTCTTGCTTGATGACAGCACGGATCCGAACTACACGGCGCAAACTGGCCTTATTGCTGGTGCCGTGGGCGGCGCTTTTCCGACCCACAAAACGGTGATGACCGTGATGCCGGGCGAGCGCACCCTCAAAGAAGGCAGCAAGGAACTGGCGATCCGTTTCGAGTCACCCGAGGTAGGCGGCGTCAAACTGGTGAAGACCTTCACTTTGACACGTGGTGCCTATGCGATTGCGGTCAAGCATGAGGTCATCAACGTTGGCACCTCCCCGGTATCGCCACAACTCTACTTGCAGCTTGTCCGTGATGGGAATATACCGGTTTCGAACATACCGGCACCCAAGCTGTTGCAGTTGTTTGGGATTCAGAACATGCCTTCCTTCAGTTCAACTTTCACAGGCGCAGCGGTCTATACCGAGGCCAAGAAATACCAGAAGGTTGAATTTAAGACCATCGAAAGCAACAAGGTCGATATCGAGAAAAGCGCAGAAAACGGTTATGTCGCGATGGTGCAGCATTATTTTGCCAGCGCCTGGTTACTGGGTGACGGCATCAAGCGCGACTTGTTCATGCGCAAAGTCGATACCAATTTGTATGCAGTAGGCATGATCACGCCTATGGACAATATTGCACCTGGCGCCAGCAAGACCGTAGAGGCGAGGTTATTTGCCGGACCACAGGAAGAAAAAATGCTGGAGTCCCTGACTCCTGGGCTTGAACTGGTGAAGGATTATGGCTGGCTCACCATTATCGCCAAGCCGTTGTATTGGTTGCTAGACAAGCTTCAGAGTTTCATCGGCAACTGGGGTTGGTCCATCATGGCTCTGGTGCTTTTGCTAAAAGCGGCTTTCTACTGGCTCAATGCCAAAGCCTATGCCAGCATGGCCAAAATGAAGGCCATCAATCCAAAAGTAACGGAAATGCGTGAGCGCCTGAAGGACAACCCGCAACAGATGCAACAGGAGATGATGCGCATCTATCGGGAAGAAAAAGTTAACCCGATGGGCGGTTGCTTCCCGATCATGATCCAGATCCCGGTCTTTATTGCTTTGTATAACGTCTTGCTTTCGAGTGTCGAGATGCGCAATGCACCGTGGGCCATGTGGATTACTGACTTGTCGTCGTTGGATCCTTACTTCATCTTGCCTTTAGTCATGACTTTGACCACTGTGTTGCAGACCGCGCTGAACCCGGCACCACCGGACCCGATGCAGGCCAAAATGATGTGGTTCATGCCGCTGGCTTTCAGTGTGATGTTCTTCTTCTTCCCAGCCGGTCTGGTGTTGTATTGGATTACCAACAACGTGCTATCTATTGCGCAGCAGTGGATCATCAACACCCGCATGGGTGTGCCACCGCAGTTCAATCTGCCCAAGTTCAAGTAAGAAAATGGTCGCGAAAGCGGCCCTTCTGCCATGTAGCCCCATGCTTGCACGCCACCACCAAGCCATCGCGGCCATCGCCACAGCTCCCGGGCGCGGGGCGGTCGGTATCGTGCGGGTCTCCGGTCGGCAACTTGCACCCTTGGTCGAGGCCCTGTGTGGCCGCATCCTGAAGCCGCGCGAGGCCAGCTACCTTCCGTTTCGAGCCCAGGATGGTTCCATCATCGACCAGGGGCTTGCCATTTTCTTTCCGGCGCCTCATTCGTTCACGGGCGAAGATGTCCTAGAGTTGCAGGCCCATGGTGGCCCGGTAGTGTTGCAGCTCTTGCTGGCGCGCTGCCTGGAAGCCGCAGCGCAAGTCGAGCCCGCCACGGGACAGCCCCGTTTGGCTGGCCTGCGCGTGGCCGAGCCTGGCGAATTTTCACAGCGCGCCTTCCTCAATGACAAGATCGATCTGGCCCAGGCCGAAGCCATTGCCGACCTGATTGACGCCAGCACTGAGGCTGCCGCGCGCAGCGCCAGCCGCTCCTTATCTGGCGTTTTCTCGGCTGAAATTCATTCGCTGCGCGATGCGTTGATTCATCTGCGCATGTTGGTCGAGGCAACCCTGGATTTTCCGGAGGAAGAAATCGACTTCCTGCGCCAGGCCGATGCGTCCGGGCAGTTGTCAAGGCTGCAGCAGATTCTGGGCATGGTCCTGCAGAGATCGCGTCAGGGTGCGCTGCTGCGTGATGGCCTCAAGGTCGTGATCGCAGGACAACCCAACGTCGGCAAGTCGTCCCTGCTCAATGCGCTGGCCGGGGCCGAGCTGGCGATCGTGACGCCGATCGCTGGCACCACCCGTGACAAGGTGCAGCAAACGATCCAGATCGAGGGTGTTCCGGTGCATGTGATAGACACGGCAGGTTTGCGCGACAGCAGCGATGAGGTGGAGAAGATCGGTATTGCCCATGCTTGGGACGCGATTGAGGCGGCCGACGCGGTTTTGTTTCTGCACGATTTGACACGCATGCAGATGATCGACTACGCCGCCGCTGACGCGGTGATTGCGGGCACGCTTGCGCAGAAGCTGTCATCGAAAGTGCCGGTCATCGATGTCTGGAATAAGCTGGACGCCAACACGCTGGCGCTACCGACTGATGGCCTGGCGTTGTCGGCAAAAACTGGTGCGGGACTGGATGCTTTGCGCCGTCAATTATTGGCGTTGGCGGGCTGGCAATCGACCGCCGAGGGCGTATACCTAGCCCGGGTACGCCATGTTGAGGCCTTGCGGCGGGTCGATGGCCATTTGATGGAGGCCGCCGCACATCTGGCCGTGCAAGCGCAGTCGCTTGATTTGCTGGCAGAAGAACTTCGCCTGGCGCAAAATGCTCTGAGCGAGATCACGGGGGAATTCACTTCCGACGATTTGCTGGGCGTCATCTTTTCCCAATTTTGCATCGGGAAATAAGCCGTCGTCGGCCCGACCTCGCGGCAGGCCTGATCAGCGTTTTCAGTGACCGGAAAAATCGACCAGGGTAAACAGCGCAAGGCCGGCTGCGCGCAGCTTGTCGGAGCCACCCAACTCCGGCAAGTCGACGATGGCGGCCCCTTCCATTACCTCGGCGCCCAGTTTTTCCAGCAATTTCTTGCCTGCCATCATGGTGCCACCGGTGGCGATCAGGTCATCAATCAAGAGCACGCGGTCACCGGCTTTGACGGCATCCGTGTGCAGTTCGACGGTGGCGCTGCCGTATTCGAGCTCATAGGTTTCTTCGACGGTTGTGAATGGCAGCTTGCCTTTCTTGCGGATCGGCACGAAACCCACATTCAACTCGTAAGCCACCACGGCGCCCAGAATGAAACCGCGGGCATCGAGTCCAGCGACGACGTCGGGGCGCATGTCGGGGTCCATGTAGCGATGGACAAAGGCGTCGATCAGAACCCGGAATACCTTGGCCTCCTGCAGCAACGGTGTGATGTCACGGAACTGCACGCCTGGTGCGGGCCAATCGGACACGGTTCGGATATGGTCTCTGAGGTACTGGTTGACGCTGAGGTTTTGCATGACGCATCGGTTAGGGACTCGGACCCCTATTGTGCATCGGGCCAGCGTGCTGTCGCTGTCAACCGGTCAGCAATTTCTGCTCGGCCAGCGCCAGTGCTTCAGCCCGGCCCGAGAGCACCAGCGTGTCGCTGTCTTCAATCAGTGGATCTTGGGCGATGGACAAGACCTTGCCATCGCGGCGTCGCAGGTTGACGATGCGAACATCCAGCCCGGGCAGGGTTAACTGACTGATCCGCTGGCCGATACACCGGGCGTCCGGTGGCAGGGTCAGTGATGACAGTCGTTCCTGGTGCAACTCCTCAAGCGAGTCGTCATCCGCACCGTGGAAAAAACCGCGCAGCAGGTTGTAACGTGCATCGCGCTGGCCCTGCACGATGCGCAGGACGCGCCGCATCGGCACGCCGACCAGGGCCAGAGCATGGCTGGCCAGCATCAGTGAACCCTCGATCGCCTCCGGCACGACTTCCGTCGCGCCGGCCTGGCGCAGCGCTTCCAGATCATGGTCATCCTGGGTTCGCACGATGACCGGTACCTGTGGCGCGTGGGCCCGGGTGTGGGCCAGTACCTTCAAGGCGCCAGGCACCTCAAGGTAGGTGATGACGACGGCGCTGGCGCGCGCCAAGCCGGCCGCCATCAGGGCCTGCAGGCGCGCAGCATCACCAAAGACCACCGAGTCACCGGCAGCGGCGGCCTGGCGCACGCGGTCGGGATCAAGGTCCAGCGCCATGTAGGGAATGCTCTCCAGTTCCAACATGCGCGCCAGATTTTGTCCGCAACGGCCAAAACCGCAAATGATCACATGTTTGTTGACACCGATTGACTTGCGCGCAATGGTGGTCATCTGAAGCGACTGCTGCAGCCATTCGCTGCTGACTAGTTTCATCACCAGCCGGTTGCTGTACAGGAGGATGAAGGGTGTGGCCAGCATCGATAGCACCATGCTGGCCAGAATCGGATTGAGCAGCGCCGGCGGCACCAGAGCGCTTTCTTGGGCCAGTGTTAATAACACAAAACCGAATTCGCCGGCTTGCGCCAGGTACAGGCCGGTGCGCAGGGCAACACCGGCCGTGGCGCCGAGCGCGCGGGCAAGCAGGGTCACGATGGTGGCCTTGAACAGAACCGGCAGTGTCACCAGTAACAGCACCAGCGGCCAGCGTTCTAGCACCAAGCGCCAGTCGAGCATCATGCCGATGCTGATGAAAAATATGCCCAGCAGAACATCGTGAAAGGGCCGGATATCGGTCTCTACCTGCTGCTTGTATTGCGTCTCCGATATCAGCATGCCGGCAATAAAGGCGCCGAGTGCCAAGCTCAGGCCTGTCAGCTCGGTCAGCCATGCCAGACCGAGCGTGATCAGCAGCAGGTTAAGTACAAACAGTTCCTCGCTCTTGCGCCGCGCCACCAGGGTTAGCCAGAATCGCATGACACGTGGGCCACCAACCAGCAGTAAACTGATCAGAACGGTTGCCTTGATGGTCGCGATGGCCAGTGTTTCGAACAACTGTTCCCCCGGAGCTCCGAGGGCCGGTATCAGCACCAGCAAGGGAACCACGGCGAGATCTTGGAACAGCAAAACCCCCATCACGCGCTTGCCGTGTTCGGATTCCATTTCGAGCCGTTCCGTCATCAGCTTGACCACAATGGCGGTGCTGCTCATGGCGAGGGCCGAGGACAGGGCCAGCGCGGTCTTCCAGTCCATGCCCCAGAGCGACGGCGCCATGCGTGCCAGTCCGAGTGCGATGGCTGTGGCACCGAGCATGGTCAGCAATACCTGGAAAAATCCCAACCCGAACACATGACGGCGCATGGCGCGCAGCTTGGGCAGGTTGAACTCGAGCCCGATGACAAACATCAGAAACACCACGCCGTATTCGCCCACATGCTGCACGCCCTGTGCATTTTTTGCCAGTGCCAGTGCGTTGGGCCCGATCAGCACACCCACCGTCAGATAGCCCAGCATGGGCGGCAGTTTCAGATAGCGGCAAACCACCACGCCCAGTACGGCGGCCAGCAGGTAAAGCAGGGTGAGTTCAAGCGGGCTCATGCCCACATACTAGCAAGTAGCGCATCCATCGATAAAATATAGCCATGACACCTCAATCCAAGCGGCTCCCCGCCTTCCAGGCTGAGCAGGCCATTCGATTGGCCCGGGAGGCATTGGACATCGAGGCCGCAGCGGTACTCGGTTTGCGCCAGCATCTCGGAATTTCATTTGCCCAGGCCGTGGAGATGATGCTTGGCGTGAGCGGTCGCGTGGTGGTGATGGGCATGGGCAAGAGCGGTCATATTGGACGCAAGATCAGCGCCACGCTGGCATCAACCGGCACGCCCGCCATGTTCGTTCATCCAGCGGAGGCCAGTCATGGAGACCTTGGCATGATCAAGTCCGACGATCTGGTGCTGGCGATTTCAAACAGCGGTGAATCCGAAGAATTGACGGCTATCCTGCCGGTGCTCAAACGCATGGGCACGCGCCTGATCGCCATGACCGGTAAGGCTGAATCGACCTTGGCGCAACACGCCGATCTGTTTCTGGATTGCAGTGTCGAGAAAGAAGCCTGTCCATTGAATCTGGCACCGACGGCCAGCACTACGGCGCAACTTGCCTTGGGGGATGCGCTGGCGGTCGCGCTGCTCGATGCGCGCGGTTTCAAGGCGGACGACTTCGCGCGTTCGCACCCGGGCGGTGCTCTCGGGCGCAAACTGCTGACACACGTCAGCGATGTGATGCGCTTGGGTGCTGATGTGCCCAGAGTCGCGCCGCTGGCCAGTTTCAGTGATCTGATGCGCGAGATGAGCAGCAAAGGTCTGGGGGCGGCGGCCATCGTCGATGGCGCTGGACGGGTGCTGGGAATATTCACCGACGGTGATCTGCGTCGTCTGGTCGAGAAGGGTATCGATTTGCGCGGCCTGAGTGCACAACAGGTCATGCACCCTAATCCCGGCACCATCGCCAATGATGCACTGGCCGTCGAGGCGGCTGAACTGATGGAGTTGCGCTGCATCACCAGTGTGCTGGTGATTGATGCCGCAGGGCAATTGTGTGGCGCTCTCAACAGCAATGATTTGATGCGGGCGAAAGTGATATGACCCCCGCGCCTGCCATCGCCTGTGCTGCGCTGACCCCGGCGCTCAATTTCGCGCCAGAGTTGCTGCTCAAGGCGCAGGGCATACGTGTGGTGTTCTTTGACGTGGATGGCGTTCTGACCGATGGCGGCCTGTACTTTACCGAGGCCGGCGAGACTATCAAGCGCTTCCATACGCTCGACGGTCACGGCCTCAAGTTGCTGCAGCGGGCGGGCATCATTCCTGCCGTTATCACCGGACGTGACTCAAAGCCTTTGCGCTTGCGGCTTGCCGCCCTGGGTATCGATCATGTGCACTACGGCACCGAGGACAAGTACCCGGCTGCCCAGCAAACACTTAAGGCCCTGGGGCTTGACTGGACGCAGGCGGCGGCCATGGGCGACGACTGGCCCGATCTGGCCATGATGCGCCGCTGCGCCCTGGTTTGCGCGCCGCCCCATGCCCATCAGGAGGTCAAGGCCGTGTCGCATCACGTGACCACAGCCCCTGGCGGCGCCGGCGCCGTCAGGGAGTTGTGTGATCTTTTGCTGGTTGCTAGTGGCCGCTATGCCAGTCTGCTGGCGGAGACTGCGCAGTGATCAGACTGTTGCGCGCCGGCCGCGAGTATTTGTCGCTGTATCTGCCGGTGGTTCTGATGGGAGTGCTGGCGCTCGGAACCTACTGGTTGGTTCGAAGCACGCCGCAGTTGTTAGGGCCTGTGGTGCCGTCCCCGCCGCGCCATGAGCCGGATTACTTCATGCACAAGTTTTCAGTGAAGACCTTTGATGATGCCGGGCGTCTGAAAAGTGAAGTGCTAGGAACCGATGCGCGCCATTATCCGGATACTGACACGCTGGAAATCGACTTTGTGCGCATCGGTTCCATCGACGAAGGTAGCCGTCTGACAACGGCCAGTGCCAGACGGGCCGTGACCAACGGTGATGCCTCGGAAGTACAGTTGTTTGGCGATGCCCTTGTGGTGCGGGAAGCGGTGACGGACAAAGCGGGGGCAGCTCAGCCGCGCAGCGAGTTTCGCGGCGAGTTTCTGCATGCCTTTATGCAGACCGGACGGGTCAAGTCGCACCTGCCGGTGGAACTGATTCGTGGGCGGGACCGGATGACGGCGGACACCATGGATTTTGATGACCACGAGCGCGTGCTGCAACTTAACGGTCGCGTCAAGGGCACGCTGATGCCCGGGCCGGTTCAGTAGACCCGGCGTGAGAGCCCATGTCCAAACTCGTTTTCATCACCGGTGCGTCGAGCGGTATTGGTCAGGCGCTGGCTTGGCGTTTTTACCAGGCCGGTTATTCGCTGGCATTGGTGGCGCGCCGGATCGCCGAGGTCCAGGCCTGGCTTGAAGAACGCGAAATCGAAGCTGTGCGCTGCCAGATCTACAAGGCCGATGTTGCGCTGGTGGACAGCATCGTGGCCGCCGCGGAGGCCTGTCTGCAGCAGCAGGGCCTGCCCGACGTGGTGATTGCCAGTGCCGGCATCAGTGTTGGCGTAGATACGGCTCAGCGCGCTGATATCGACGTGATCGCCAGAACGTTTGCCATCAATAACACCGGAACGGCGGCGAGCTTTCATCCCTTTATCGCTGGGATGGTGGCGCGCGGTTCCGGTGCTTTGGTCGGTATCGCCAGTGTCAACGGCATTCGGGGACTGCCCGGTCATGGCGCGAACTGCCCGAGCAAGGCCGCCATGATCAGTTATTGCGAATGCCTTCGGGGAGAATTGCGCAGCAGCGGTGTGAAGGTTGTGACCCTGTGCCCGGGCTATATCGATACCCCCTTGACGCGCAAGAATGCCTATTCCATGCCGTTTCTGATGCGCCCCGATGACTTTGCCGAGAAGGCGTTCAGAGCGATCACCAGCGGTGTCAGTTACGGCGTCATTCCTTGGCAAATGGGGCTGGTGGCCAAGGCCTTGCGCCTGTTGCCGAACTGGTTGTTTGACAAGATATTTGCCGGGCGAGCCCGTAAACCACGCAATGCCAATGTCTAAACGCTGGCCTCGCGAATCTCTGACGCAATGATAAAAGGGCCGCAAGGGCCCTTTTCGTTGATTGGCGCAAGGCCAGTCAGGTGCTTAGTAGCTGCTACGGCCACCGCCGTAACCACCGCCACCGCCACCGCCGCTACGGCCGCCGCCGGCGCCGCCGCCGTAACCGCCGCCACCGCTACGGCCGCCGCCAGCGCCGCCGCCGTAACCGCCGCCACCGCCAGCACCACCACCGAAGCCACCGCCGCCAGTGCGGGGAGGACGAGCTTCCATCGGACGGGCTTCGTTCACCACGAGACCGCGACCACCGTATTGTTGACCGTTCATGCCGCTGATAGCCGCTTGTGCTTCAGCGTCGCTGCCCATTTCCACAAAGCCGAAGCCCTTGGAGCGGCCGGTGTCACGTTCCATCATGACTTTGGCGCTGGTGACGGTGCCGTGTGCCGAAAATGCCTGCAGCAGGTCTTCGTCACGGAATGTATAGGGCAGGTTGCCCACGTAAAGTTTGTTGCCCACGAAAGGACTCCTCAAAATGACTCAAAACGCGATGGAGTCCAAAACCGCAATTAACCCGCAATCAACAAACAATGAAGACTTAAAGCAGACGCGAAACTGACTAAACACCGCAAACTTGTAGTACCGATTTCCGGCAATACTGGTGCATTATGCGTCAAGTTTTATATTTTTACAAACTTTTTGGAAGTCAACAAAAAATGGTGCTAGCAATAGGTTCGGCCTCACGTGCTGCGACGGGCCAGTTTCGCTACCAATTTGCCTCTCGTTCTGGTGTTGCGCTGATCATGTGGATCGACAGGTCGGCCCCGTCGAATTCTTCTTCCTGGCTTAGGCGCAAGCCCATGCTGGCCTTGAGAATGCCGTAAACCGCCAGGCCACCGACCAAGGCCCAAGCTACGCCCAGCAGCGTGCCCATGAGTTGCCCACCCAAGCTGATTCCGCCCAATCCGCCCAGCGCCTTGCTGCCAAAGATGCCGGCAGCCAGTCCGCCCCAGGTACCGCACAGGCCATGCAGCGGCCAGACGCCTAGCACGTCATCGATCTTCCATTTGTTTTGTGTCAATGTGAACATCAGGACAAAGATGGTGCCTGCCACGGCGCCCACCACCAGCGCGCCCAGTGGGTGCATCAGGTCAGAGCCGGCACAGACGGCTACCAGACCGGCCAGCGGCCCATTGTGAACAAAGCCTGGGTCGTTCTTGCCCATGACCAGTGCGGCCAGTGTGCCGCCAACCATGGCCATCAGCGAGTTCACAGCCACCAGACCCGAGATCTTGTCGAGCGCTTGCGCGCTCATGACGTTGAAGCCGAACCAGCCGACCGTGAGTATCCACGCGCCTAGCGCCAGAAACGGGATGCTTGAGGGGGGGTGAGCTGATATTGCCCCGTCCTTGCGGTAGCGGTTGCTGCGGGCGCCCAGCAGGATAACGGCTGGCAAGGCAATCCAGCCACCCACAGCATGCACTACCACACTACCGGCAAAATCATGAAACTCGGCGCCGGTCAACTCCTTGATCCAGGCCTGGATGCCCAGGTGCTGATTCCAGACAATGCCTTCGAAAAATGGGTAGATCAGACCCACGATCATGCCGGTCGCAATCAACTGGGGCCAGAATTTGGCGCGCTCGGCGATGCCGCCAGAAATGATCGCAGGGATGGCGGCTGCGAAGGTCAGCAAAAAGAAGAACCGGACCAGTTCGTAGCCGTTCTTGGCCGCCAACTGTTCTGCGCCGACAAAGAAACTGGTGCCATAGGCAACGCCATAGCCAATCAGGAAATAGACAACCGTGGAAACCGAAAAGTCGACCAGGATCTTGACTAGGGCATTGACCTGGTTTTTGCGACGCACGGTGCCAAGTTCCAGAAACGCAAAACCGGCATGCATGGCGAGCACCATGACGGCGCCCAAAAGAAGGAACAGGGTGTCAACGCCCTGTCTTGGTGCTTCCATGAAAACCTCTTTGTTCGAAATGAGTTTGATTGGTGCAAAAATGAAGGAATAGACATATTCGCACCAATAAAAAGCAAAAAACGAGCCAATATGGAATGTCGCAGTTCCATAATCGTGCCCGACTCATGTTCTTGGTGCTTCATCTTGTGTTTTGTCTGACGGCGCCGACGTTGTCGGCAATGCGAACCAAGACTTTTGTCGTGCCCCTGGCTACGATCTGACTGCGATCTTGTTCTGACTGGCCAGGGTTGCTATACTGCGGCTGCGCCGATTTGCCACAGCTTGCGGGCGCTTAATAAGTTCAGCTAAAGACGCCAACCAGCCCGGTTTCGCCTTTGGCGATGCCGGGTTTTTTTGTTTTATGACCCAGCGTTCCCCCTGATTGATCGAGATGTTTGCCACGCCACAGTCCATGCATTTTCCTGACCGTCTGCTCTTGCAGAGTGGCGCCAGCTTGCGTGACTATTCCCTGAGCTTCGAGACCTACGGCAGACTCAACACAGAGCGCTCCAATGCAGTCCTGATTTGTCACGCGCTCAACGCGTCGCATCATGTGGCCGGGGTTTACGCCGGACAAAAAAATTCAGAGGGCTGGTGGGACAACATGATCGGCCCGGGCAAGGCGCTCGATACCGAGCGTTTCTTTGTGGTCGGGGTCAACAACCTTGGTTCCTGTTTCGGCTCGACCGGCCCGATGCACGTTAACCCCGATACCGGGTGCATCTACGGTGCGGATTTTCCGGTCATTACGGTTGAGGATTGGGTCGATGCCCAGGCCCGCCTGTTGGATGTCCTGGGTATCGAAACGCTGGCAGCCGTAATGGGCGGATCTCTGGGCGGCATGCAGGCGCTGTCCTGGACGCTGCAGTATCCGAGCCGGGTGCGCCATGCCGTGGTGGTGGCCAGTGCGCCCAATCTGACGGCCGAGAACATCGCCTTCAATGAAGTGGCACGCCGCGCCATCGTGACCGATCCCGATTTTCATGGCGGCCATTTCTATCAGCATGGCGTGGTACCCAAGCGCGGTCTGCGTATTGCCCGCATGATCGGTCACATCACTTACCTGAGCGATGACGTGATGAACGAGAAATTCGGACGCCAGTTGCGCGAAGGCATGGACCTGCGCTACACCACGCAGGATGTCGAGTTCCAGATCGAAAGCTACCTGCGTTACCAGGGTGACAAATTTGCCGAGTACTTCGACGCCAACACCTATCTGCTCATCACCCGTGCTTTGGACTACTTCGACCCGGCGCGCAGCTACGCTGGTGATCTGAGCCAGGCGCTGGCGCGTGCCAGCTGCAAGTTTCTGTTGGTGAGCTTCACCACAGACTGGCGTTTTGCGCCCAAGCGCAGCCGCGAAATCGTCAAGGCCCTGCTGGACAATCGGCGCGATGTCAGCTACGCCGAAATCGGCGCGCCGCACGGCCACGACGCCTTCCTGCTCGACGATCCGCGCTACCTCGGTGTGGTTGCTGCCTACTTTGACACGGTGGACAAGGAATTGGAGAGCAACGCAACACGCGCAGCGGCAAGCGTGGGGGTAAGTTTCGCCGCTGGGCCGCCCCAAGGCGAAACAGCCCCTGTGGGGGGCAGTGAACTACGCGAAGCGAGGAACGTGGGGGCCAGTGTTCATGAGTGACACCGCCACCATGAAAATCATGGCCGAGCTGGTGCCGGTCGGTTCGCGCGTGCTCGATCTCGGTTGCGGCGATGGCGCCATGCTGGCCTACTTGCAGCAGGTGCGCCGCTGTACCGGCTACGGCATCGAGATTGCCGACGCCAATGTACTGGCCTGCGTCAAGCGTGGCGTCAATGTGATCCAGCTCAATCTGGATGAAGGCCTGTCCCTATTTGATGACGCTTCGTTCGACATCGTGCTGCAGATCGATACCCTGCAACACTTGCGCAACGCCGAGGTGATGTTGCGGGAAACGGTGCGCGTTGGACGCGTCGGTATCGTCGCCTTTCCCAATTTTGCCCATTGGCCGAATCGTCTGAGCGTGCTGCGTGGGCGCATGCCGGTGACGCGCCGCTTGCCTTACCAGTGGTACGACACGCCCAATATCCGCGTCGGCACCCACGCCGATCTGGCTGTGCTGGCGCGGCGCAGTGGACTGACGGTACTCGACAGCTTTGGCATTCAGGATGACGCAACCGTGCGTTTTGCGCCAAACCTGCGGGCCGGTACCTCGGTTTATACCCTGTCACGCTGACGTGGCCCCCACGGTCGCCCACTTTGTGTGGCTTCCTGCCCTCCGCGCGAGTCGCTGGGGTTTGCCCCGGTCCTGAATCGTTTGAATTGCAGTACGCTGCGTCATTGATTCACTCAACGAGACCGCGCCATGACTGCCCTCAGCCCCACCGATTCGGCTTTCCTCTGGATGGAAACCCGCAACCAGCCGATGCATGTGGCGGGCCTCAACATCTTCACTCCGCCGCCGGGTGCTGGCCCGCACTTCATTGCCGAACTACTGGCCGACTGGGGCAAGTACCTCGCAGCCAAGCCACCCTTTAACCAGCGACCGGTGTTGCGCATGGGGCTTTGGTATTGGGAGGACGACGAGCACTTCGAACTTGACTACCATCTGCGCCACGTCGCCCTGCCCCAGCCGGGGCGGATCCGCGAATTGCTGGCCATGGTGTCGCGCTTGCATGGCAACCTGATGGACCGTAACCGGCCGCTGTGGGAGATTTATGTGATCGAAGGTCTGCCGGGTGGCCGGTTTGCCACCTACTCGAAAACGCACCATGCGCTGATCGACGGTGTCAGTGGGGCCAGAATCGTGGCGGAGGGTTTATCGTGTACCGCTGAAGAACACAAGCCACCGCTGTGGGCGCAGTCATCTCCCAAGCACCCAGCTGCCAAGCGCTCAGCGGCGCCACCGGGTTTGATTGCGCAACTGGCCGGTATGGCGCGAGCTGGACGCGAAATCCTGCCCGGCATCGGCAGCGGGCTGTGGGACATGTTGCGCAGCATGGACGACGGTGCGCCGGCCTTGCCGTTCCAAGCACCGCCGACCCCGTTCAATGTCGAGATCTCGGGTTCGCGCCGCTTTGCCTCGCAGTCTTATTCGCTGGCGCGCTTCAAGCGCATTGGTGACGCCACCGGCGCCACCGTCAATGACGTCACCTTGGCCATTTGTGCTGGTGCGCTACGCAAATACCTTGAAATCCAGAAGGCCTTGCCGAAAAAGCCATTGATCGCGATGGTGCCGGTGTCGCTGCACGGTGAAACTGACGCCGGCGGTAACCAGGTGTCGCTGCTGCTGGCCAATCTGGCAACCAACGTGCGCGATCCACTCAAGCGCCTGCAACGCATCGTGCAGTCGACCCAGGAAGCCAAGGACCGGCTCAAGACCATGCCGCGCCTGCAAAAGCTGGCGCATGGCATCACGTCAATTTCGCCGATGGGGCCGGCCATGGTCACCGGAAGTGCGCGCAATCACCCCTTGTTCAACGTCATCATTTCCAATGTGCCAGGGCCGCGTAACACCCTGTATCTCAATGGTGCGCGGCTCGACGAGATTTACCCGGTCTCAATCCCGACGCAATACCTGGCCCTGAACATCACGATCAGTGGCTACTGCGACAACCTGGGTTTCGGCTATACCGCCTGCCGGCGCTCGGTGCCTGCCTTGCAGCGCATGCTCGATTACACCGATGAGTCGATTCTGGAATTGGAACAGGCCTTGTTGGCAAAAACCGCCAAAGTGCGGGCCAAGCCAGCACCAAGACCAGCCATGAAGCCGGTGGTCAAACCGACCCGCTTGTCGGCGCGCAAGGCTTAGCGCAGCACATGCGGCATCGGCCATGGCCGATGCCGGGGCAAGCGTGGGGGCACAAGTTGATTAGCGCGTCACGTAGCCCATGGTCTGCGGCAACCACAGCACGATCTGCGGAAACAGCGTCATCAGCAGCAGGGCCAGTATCAGCAAGCCGATGAAGGCCCAGCCTTCCTGCACCATGTCCTTGAGCGGAATGCAGGTCAGCGCGTTGGTCACGAACAGTAGCATGCCAAAGGGCGGCGTCACCAAGCCGATCATCATGTTGACGACCACCACCACGCCGAAGTGAACCAAGTCCACGCCCAGCAGTTTCGCGGTCGGAATCAGCATCGGCACAAACACCAACAGCATCACCGAGACGTCGAGAAAGCAGCCCAGCACCAGAAAGACGGCGTTCACCAGCAGCAGGAATTGCAGTTGGCTGAGTTGCAGGCTGCTGACCCATGCGGCCAATTGATTCGGGATGCCTTCGGCGGCAAAAGCGTAGTTGAGCAGATAGGCTGATGCGATGATCATGGTGATCACCGCGCTGGCGCGCAGCGATTCCAGCATGACCGTAAACAGCGCCTTGGGTGAAAACGCGCGGTAGACACCGGCCGCCAGAATCAGCGCGTGCAGGGCCGCCACCGCCGCCGCTTCGGTCGGCGTGAAGGCGCCGCTGTAGATGCCGGTCAGCAGCACCAATGGCAGCGTCAGCGGTAACAGGCCGCGCCATACGATGCCTGGCAGATCCCGGGCCGCAATCGGGTCATCCGCTGGCATGTTGCGCTGCGTGGCAATGATTTGAACGCCCAGCATCAGCAGCGCTGCCATCAGCAGGCCCGGAATAATGCCGCCGAGAAACAGGGCACCCACCGAGGTGCCCGAGACCAGGGCATAGATCACCATCGGGATCGAGGGCGGAATGATGGGTCCGATGGTGGCGCCAGCCACCACCACGGCGGCCGCAAAGCCGGGCGCGTACTGCGGTTTTTTCAGCATCTGCTTGATCGAGACCAGACCGGGGCCGGCGGCGTCGGCAATGGCGCTGCCGCTCATACCCGAGAAGATCACGCTGACCAAGATGTTGACTTGCGCCAGGCCACCGCGCATGCGCCCCACCACGACGCGCGAAAGCTGGAACAAGCGCTCGCTGATGCTGCCGGCGTTCATCAGATTGGCGGCCAACACAAACAGTGGTACGGCCAGCAACACGTAGCCGCTATACAGGCCGTTGAGGATTTGTTCGGCAGCCAGCCCGATGTCCTGCCCCTTGACCACTAAGTAGGCAATGCCGCTGGCCAGCATGGCAAAGGCGATCGGCGCGCGCAGCAGCATGCCGGCCACCAGCACGCCCAACAGGGTGGCGAGGGCGGCGCTCACAGGTGGTCGCGCCAGTTGCGCCCGAGCAGGCGGTAGATGCGCCAGGCATAGCGCAGGGTCAGCGCGATCAGCAACAGCGCGAACGGAGCGAAGACCCAGTCAAAGGGCAGGCCCAGAACCGGTGTGCTCTCGCGCTGCATGAAGTGGATGTAGTCGATTGATCCGGGCAGGGCCCAGGCCGCCAGCACACCGATCAGGGCGCAGCCGGCAATCGCCATGACGCGCTGCAGCGCCGGACTGGCCTTCTGGTAGATCAGGTCAAAGGCGACGTTCTCGCGGTCCTGGCAGACCAGCGCAGCGCCCCATAGAATGGCCCACAGGTAAAGGATGACCGCAAGCTCGTCGGTCCAGGCCAGTGGTTTGTTAAAGGCAAAGCGCGCTGTGACCTGCACCACAAACACCAGGAACAACAAGGCAAACAGCAGGACGCCAAAGGCATTGGCGGCGTGGCGCAATCGGTTCAACATGGGCGGTTTATTTGGTGGCGTTGATGCGCTCAAGCAATTCCTTGGGCCAGACCTTGGCATACTCGGAATTCAGGTAGGCGGCCTGCACCGATTTGCGGAAGGCATTGACGTCGGGTGTGGTCATGCTCAGACCCTGGCCTTTGAAGTAATCCACCAGCTGTTGTTCATCTGCGATGCGATTCTCATTGTTGTAACGTGCGGCGGACTGCGCGGCGTTCTTGAGTTTTGCCTGCTGCGCAGGGTTGAGGCGGCTCCAGAACTTGCTGGCGACGCCGATGAACAGCACATCCACCAAGTGGCTGGTCAGCGTGATCTGCTGCGTGACTTCATAGAATTTGGCGCTCTTGACGGTGGGCAGCGGGTTGTCCTGGGCGTCGATGGTGCCGGTGCGCAGGCCCAGATAGACCTCGCCGAAGGCCAACGGGGTCGGCGTGGCGCCCAGGGCCTCACCCAGAAACAGCCACTCGCGGCTGCCAGGCATGCGCAGCTTGATGCCCTTGAGGTCGGCCGGCGTTTTGACCGTGCGCCGCTCGCGCAGATTGAGCTGGCGCGTGCCGTAGTAGATTGGCGCCAGCACCGTGATGTCCAACTTCTCGGTCACCCGTTTGAACAGCTCTTGGCCAATCGGGCCGTTGAACACCTGCAATAGATGGGCTGGGTCGCGGATTACGTAGCCGGCGGTGAAGATCGAGAACTCAGGAACCAGTTTGGCAATGTCGAAGGCCGACAGCGTCGCCATCTCCAGATTGCCGCGCGCCATCGCCACCGGCTCCGCCCCCTGCTTGAAGAGTGAGGCATTCAGGTTGATCTGCACATCGAACTGGCCTGGCGCGGTCTGCTCCAGTTGATCCTTCAGGACGGTCCACATGCGGGCGTGCCAGTCATCGGATACGGCAGGGCTGGAAATGCGCAGTGCCTGGCGGCCCTGTGCGCCTGCCAACTGCGTTGTCAGACTCCAGGCCGCAGCCAATGTCAGGCAGCTGCGCCGGCGCAGCGTAGTGCTCGGGGTGGTCAAGGGGCTCATTGGCAGCTTCCTGTTTTGATGCGCATTCGGGTATCGAACGTGGCATGATAGCCGCCACGATGGAGCCACCGACATGACGCATCCTGAAAGTACCCTCACGACTTTTGTCGCCGGTGATGGCGACAACCTTGCCATCCAGGACTGGCCGCTCAACAACGGCATATCCCTGCGCGGCGTCGTCCTGCTGGTGCATGGCTTGGGCGAACATGCGGGTCGTTATCACCACGTGGCGCGCCGCCTCAATGACTGGGGCTTTGTGGTGCGCGGCTATGACCAGTTTGGCCACGGCGAGTCGGGTGGCGCACGTGGCGGCCTGCCGACGGATACCCGTCTGCTCGACGACCTGGCCGACATCGTGGAGAGCACGCGTGCCCGCATGCCGCGCAAGACGCCGCTGATCCTGCTTGGCCACAGTCTGGGCGGCTTGGTGGCAGCGCGCTTTGTGTCGCTGGCGCTGCGACCGGTTGATGCGCTGGTGCTGTCCTCGCCTGCGCTCGACCCCGGCTTATCTGGGCTGCAGAAAATCCTGGTGACGGTATTGCCGAAAATCGCACCCAATCTGCGCGTTGGCAATGGGCTCGATCCGGTCTTTCTTTCGCATGATCCTGCCGCGGTTGCCGCCTACCTGGCCGACAAACATGTGCATGACCGGATCTCGGGCCGGTTGGCGCGCTTCATCGCCGACGCCGGCCCGGCCACCGTGGCCCTGGCACCGAAATGGCAAGTTCCGACCCTGTTGCTTTATGCCGGCGCCGACCGGCTGGTGAACCCGGCCGGCAGCCAGGCTTTTGCGGCAGCGGCACCGAAGCAGGTGGTCAGCGCGCATTGTTTCGAGAATCTGTACCACGAGATTTTCAACGAACTCGACGCCGAGCCAGTTTTTGCCGAGCTCGAACGATGGTTGGACGGGCGTTTCCCTGGCAGGTGAATTTGCGGGACAGATCACAGCTGTACGAAGTGGGCCAGCTCTGTCCTAAATTTGAAACGCGCTATTGGATGTCCTGACTAGAGTTTTTCCGTTTCGCCCGAACGTGGCTGCCACTTCATCAGGCGTTTCTCGATTTGCCCGACCGCTTCGTCGAGCACCAGGGCGAAGGCGGTCAGCACCAGAATGCCGGCCATGACGGTGTTGATGTCAAAACTACCTTCTGCCTGCAGGATCAGGTAACCGACGCCCTGGCTGGAGCCCAGGTATTCGCCAACCACGGCGCCGACAAAAGCCAGGCCGACCGAGGTGTGCAGCGAGCTGAAAACCCAACTGGTGGCGCTGGGCATGTAGACATGGCGCAGCAACTGGCGCTGACTGGCGCCGAGCATGCGCGCGTTGGCCAGCACCACCGGGCTGACTTCCTTGACGCCCTGGTAGACGTTGAAAAAGACGATGAAGAACACCAGCGTCACACCCAAGGCCACTTTGGAGCCCATGCCCAGGCCGAACCAGACAGCAAATATCGGCGCCAGAATGATGCGCGGCATGGCGTTGAAGGCCTTGATATATGGCTCTAGCAGGGCCGAGGCCAGTGGTGAGAGCGCCAGCCACAGGCCGCCGGCCAATCCCAGCGCCGAGCCGGTGGCAAAGGCCAGCAGCGTTTCGGTCAGCGTCACGCCCAGATGCTGGTAAATGTCGGCATCGCGCACAAACCAGGCCCAGACGCGGACAAAGATCTTGAGCGGCTCGCCAAAGAAGAAAGCGGCCTGGCGCTCGTCGGCAAACAGCAGTGGCGGGATCAGCCCGGGCACAGTCATCACATGCCAGAACGCAAACAGCAGCGCCAGCAGGCTCAGTTGCCAGAGCCACAGGGTTTGAGCGCGCGGTTTGATCAATTTCCACATGGCAGTCCAGCGCGCTCAGGGCGCCTGCAGTTGTTGTTGATAGCCCTTTAAGACCTCATCGCGCAGCACCGACCAGATGGCCTGGTGCAGTTCGATGAAGCGCGCGGTAATTTTTACTTCGGCCACATCGCGCGGGCGCGGGATGTCGATCACAAATTCGCCAATCGGATGGCTGCCCGGGCCGGCACTCAGTACCACGACGCGGTCGCTCATGGCGATTGCTTCATCGAGATCGTGCGTGATGAACAATACCGCTTTCTTCTTGGCCGCCCATAGCGTCAGCAGTTCGTTTTCCATCAACTGGCGGGTCTGGATGTCGAGCGCGGAAAATGGCTCGTCCATCAGGATGATGTCGGGGTCCAGCACCAGGGTTTGCGCCAGGCTCACGCGCTTGCGCATGCCACCCGACATCTGGTGCGGGTAGCGGTCGCCAAAGCCGCCCAGGCCAACCCGGCGCAGCCAATCTTCGGCGCGTGCGCGGGATTGCGCCGGCGCTAAACCCTGAAATTCGAGTCCAGCCATGACGTTGCCGAGCGCCGTGCGCCAAGGCATCAGGCTTTCGGCCTGAAACATGTAGCCGGCGCGACGATTGATGCCGAGCAGCGGCTGGCCAAAGGCAGAGACCGATCCTGTGCTCGGCTCCAGCAAGCCGGCGCCGACATTGAGCAAGGTGCTCTTGCCGCAGCCGGTGGGGCCGACCACGCTGACGAACTCGCCGGCGCCCACCGTCAGGCTGACATCCTGCACGGCGGTGTAGCGCTGGTTCGGGTCGTTGCGGCTGACAAAAGTGCAGGCGACCCCATTCAGGTCAAGCGCGGCTGTCATCCCTTGGGGTATTTGGCGTTGGCTGCTCTGACAAAGTCGTTGGTGTAGACCGCATTGAGGTCAAGCTTGGCCGCGGCCAGTTGCTCGTCCACGCTGGCCAGGGCCTTGAAGGCGGTCTGCGCGCCGCGCTCCGGGATCATGCCGTCGGGTGACAAGGCGCCCTTGGCCGCCAGGAAGGCGTCGATGTAGACGGCGCGGTCGCCCATCAGGAAACTTTCGGGTACGGCCTTGATGATGTCGGCGGCGCCGGCGTTGCGGATCCATTTGTCAGCGCGCACGATGGCGTTGGCCAGCGCCTGCGTCGTTTTCGGATGGCTGTTGATGAAGGACTGCATCGCGTACAGGCAGGCGGCCGGCATCGGACCGCCAAACACCTTTTCTGACTCGGCCACAACGCGCGTGTCCGAGATGATCTTGAGATCACCTGAGCGTTGCAGCAGCGTGATGACCGGGTCCAGGTTGCTGATGGCATCGATCTGTCCGGAGCGCATGGCGGCGACCGCGCCGTTGCCGGCACCGACGCCGATGATGCTGACGTCGCTCGGCTTCAGGCCGGCTTTCGCCAGCACAAAGTTGAGCATCACGTTGGTCGAGCTGCCCGGCGCCGTGACGCCGATCTTCTTGCCCTTGAGGTCGGCCAGTGTCTTGTAGCCCGCCATGGTCTTGGGGTTGATGCCGAGCACGATTTGCGGCGCCGCACCCTGCAGCACAAAAGCGCGCATGCGCTGGCCCTTGAACTGCATGTTGACCGTGTGCTCGAAAGCGCCCGATACGACATCGGCACTGCCGCCGACCACCGCCTGCAGTGCGCGCGAGCCGCCGGCAAAGTCGACGATGGTCACATCCAGCCCCTCGGCCTTGAAGTAACCCAACTGCTCGGCCACCGTGAGCGGCAGGTAATACAGCAGGTTCTTGCCACCGACTGCCATTGTGAGCTTGGGTTTTTCCAGCGCCTGGGCCAGCGCCCAGTGCGGCAGCGCGCCTGCCAGCAAACCGCTGGCGAGCAGGTGTCGTCTTTGCATGGTTGTGTCTCCTGATTGGTTCAAGCGAGCGAGGCGTTCTTGGTCGCCCGTCATGCAGCCATCATACTGCGCGCTGCTGCCGGATTGCGAGCCACAGCAGCGCCGATGCGATCAGTGCCAGGGGCAGCAGCGAGCCGAAATTGAGCAACCGCCAGCCGCTGGTGGTGATCAGTACGCCCGAGGAGAAAGAACTCAGGGCCAGCGTGGCAAAGACACAGAAATTCAAGGCACCCTGTACCTTGTCCTTTTCTTCCGGGCGGTAGGTCTGCAGCGACAGCGTGGTGCTGCCGGTGAACAGCAAATTCCAGCCGACACCGAGCAGGAACAACGCGAACAGAAACTGCTGCAGGTCAACGCCGGAGAGCGCGATGGCGATGCACAGCGCATTGAGCAGCAGCCCGGTGCTCATGATGGCCAGCGTGCCAAAGCGCTTGATCAGATGCCCGGTGAAAAAGCCGGGAGCGAACATGCCGATCACGTGCCACTGCAACACCAGCGCCGCGTCGGAAAACGCGAAATTGTGCTGCTGCATGGCCAACGGTGTGGCGGCCATCAGCAGGTTCATGATGCCGTAGCTCAGGGCGCTGGTGAGCGCCGCAATGATAAAGGTCGGCTGCTTCATGATCTGTCCCAGCGGCCGGCCGGCGCTGGCCGACTTCTTTGCCGTCAGCGGCGGAAAATCGATGAAGGCCAGCAGGGCCATGGCCAGCACCGCAACCAGACTCAGCTTGATGTAGGCGCCGGCAAAGGGCACGCTCATCATGGCGCGCGTTTGCTGCGCCAGGTTGGGCCCGATCACGGCGCCGATCAGGCCACCGGCCAGCACCAGGGATACCGCTTTTTCACGCCAGGCCGGCGCGGCTAACTCAGCGGCGGCAAAGCGGTACAGGTTGGCGTTGGCGTTGTAGTAGCCGGCCACCAGGGTGGCGCTGCATAGCAGCCAGAAGTTTCGGCTGACAGCCGCGTAGGCGCATAGCAGACAGGCCAGCAAGACCACCAGCAGGCCAAGTTGAAACGAGGCTTTGCGGCCAAAGCGGGCCTGCGTTTTGGCGACCAACCCGGTGGACAGCGCTCCGCCGACCACATAGGCCATCACCGGCAGGGTTGCCATCCAGCCCAGCGGCGCCATGCTTAGGCCGACCAGGCCGTTAATGGCAATGAAGGTGACGTTGTTGGTCAGGAATAGACCCTGACACAGGGTCAGCAGCCAGAGGTGTCGGTTCATGGGGTGTCGCAGTCAAGTTGGAGCGCAGCGGCCATTTTCACCGCTTGGATTTTGATAGTGAAGGTATTTGCAACGCATCTTTAGAAAGATTCACGGACACCGCAACTGCCGGGATGGGTGCCTGATTGTGCCGCCGGGCTTGTCCGGTCTGTGTCTGTTGGGATAACTCAAGCTGAGTTGACTTATGTCATGGGAGTTGAACGTGCGCTCTGATACCTTCGCTAGCTTGCGCTTTGCCTGCCAGTTGGGGCGGGTAGCGACACACCTGCCAAGGTGGCCCACGCCATTAGCGATATGAATTCCACTACCGACCATTCCCCTGCGCCTGTTGCCGCACCCCTTGAGCTGGTCTGCCCGGCGGGTAGTCTGCCGGCGCTCAAAGCCGCCGTCGACAATGGCGCGGACTGCGTCTATCTGGGTTTCCGCGACGCCACCAACGCGCGTAATTTTGCCGGGCTCAATTTCGACGAAGCCGCCATCACCAGCGGCATCCGCTACGCGCACGACCGTGGTCGAAAAGTATTCGTCGCCCTCAACACCTATCCACAGGCCGCCAATCCGCAGGCCTGGTGTCTTGCGATCGATCGCGCGGCGCAAAGCGGCGTCGATGCCGTGATCCTGGCCGACCCCGGGATGATGGCCTATGCCTGCAAGCGCTACCCAGAGCTGCGGCTGCACCTGTCGGTACAGGGTTCGGCCACAAATTACGAGGCGCTCAACTTTTATCACGAGCATTTCGGCGTTGTGCGTGCCGTGCTGCCGCGTGTGCTGTCGCTGACGCAGGTCGAGCAGGTGCTGGAGAAGACGCCTATCGAAATCGAGGTGTTTGGCTTTGGCAGTCTGTGCGTGATGGTCGAAGGGCGTTGCGCGCTGTCGAGTTACGTCACGGGCGAAGCGCCCAACACCAATGGCGTCTGTTCGCCACCGAAGGCAGTGCGCTGGCAGGAAACGCCGCAGGGCCGCGAGTCACGTCTGAACGGCGTGTTGATCGACCGCTACGCACCGGGTGAAAACGCCGGCTACCCGACGCTGTGCAAAGGCCGCTTCGATGTCGGCGACGAGAAAAACTATTACGCGATTGAAGAGCCGACCAGCCTCAACACGCTGGCCTTGCTGCCGCAGTTGATGAAGATGGGCGTGCGCGCTATCAAGATCGAAGGCCGCCAGCGCAGCCCGGCCTATGTGGCGCAGGTGACCAAGGTCTGGCGCGAAGCCATCGACAATTGCCGCGACAACCCGCATCGCTACTCGGCCAAGCCGGTCTGGATGACCGATCTGGACAAGGTTGCCGAAGGACAACAACACACGCTGGGCGCCTACCACAGGCCATGGAAATGAAAGCTATCCTGAGACTTTGCGGGACAGACCGCAGCTACGCGGAGCTAGCTAGCTCTGTCCTCAACGCTTTGAGGGATGTTTTGTGAAACTTGCATTGGGTCCCCTGCTCTACTACTGGCCGCGCGAGACCGTGTTGGCTTTTTACGAGGCCGTCGCCAAGTCCCCGGTTGACATTGTTTACCTCGGCGAAACCGTTTGCTCGCGCCGGCGTGAGTTGCGTCTGGCCGATTGGCTCGGTGTTGCCGCGGCGCTCAAGGAGGCGGGCAAGGAAGTCATTCTGTCAACCCAGGTCCTGATCGAATCGGGCTCGGACGTCACGACGCTGCACAAGATTGCCGACATGTCGGTCAATGGTGACTTCATGGTCGAGGCCAATGACATGGGGGCGGTGCACTGCCTGGAGGGCAAGGTGCCATTTGTCGCCGGTCCGCACCTCAACATCTACAACCTGCCGACCCTGCAGTGGATGGCGGCGCTAGGCATTAAACGCTGGGTCATGCCGATGGAGATGGGGCGCGACGACCTCAGGCTACTGCAACAGGGTCGCCCGGTCGGTCTAGAAACCGAAGTCTTTGCCTATGGCCGCATGCCGCTGGCATTTTCGGCGCGCTGTTTCACGGCGCGCCACTACAACCTGCCTAAGGACGACTGCCAGTTCCGCTGCATCGATCACGCCGATGGCCTGCAGATGCGCACGCGCGAGGGCGAGGAGTTCCTGGTGCTCAACGGCATCCAGACGCAATCGGCGCGCGTCTACAACCTGCTGCCTGAAATTGATGGCATGCGCGAGCTTGGCGTCGATGTGCTACGCATCAGCCCGCAGGCGCAGCACACACTGGAGATCATCGATTTATTCCATGGCGTGATGAGCGGTCAGACCAGCGCCGCGGCCGCGCGGCAGGCGCTGACGCCCCTGATGCCCGAGCAGGCCTGCAACGGTTACTGGTACGGCAAGCCGGGTCTGGACCTGTGCCGGGATGCGGCCTTGCCGCGCGTCACCGAAACGCAGTAAGCTCGGACCAAATAAAGGATTCACCATGCACGCCACTCCCTATACGCTGCCCAAACCGGTCGGCAATCTCCTGGCCCTGCTACCGGCTTATCCGGGTTCCTTCTTCTTTGTGACCGGTCTGAACCTGGCACTGGCGAAAAACTTGGCCAGCGATGTGCGCGAAATGCTGCTCGGCAAGAAGCTGCGCCTGTGTGTGACCGATGCCCAACTGGTGTTCGACTTCGAGTGGCGCAACGACCGTTTCACGGCCTGCCAGAACAAGGGCGAAGCGGATCTCACCATCAGCGCCAGCGCCCATGATTTCGTGCTGCTAGCACGGCGTCAGGAAGACCCGGATACCTTGTTCTTCAGTCGCCGCCTCGCCATGGAAGGCGATACCGAGCTGGGTCTGCTGGTTAAAAACACGATCGATGCGATCGAGTTGCCGGTCTTCAACCTTGAGCAACTCAAGCCGGCCAATGTGCTGGCCCGCATGAAGGCCAAACTGGCGTCCCATTGAGTTGAGCCGGCTTGCCGAATCTGCCCTTGTCCATGCATCTGGTCGCGTCCTCCCCGCAAAAGCGCATTGTCGTGGCGATCTCGGGCGCCAGCGGTGCCGTCTATGGCGTGCGCCTGCTGCAGGTCTTGCGTGAGCTCGGCCTTGTGCAAACGCATTTGACGGTGTCCGATGCCGCTCTGCTGAACCTGCAGCAAGAGCTCGACATGAGCCGCTTCCAGGTCGAGGCTTTGGCCGATGTGGTGCACCCGGTGCACGATGTCGGCGCGGCCATTGCCAGTGGTTCCTTCCAGTGTGACGGGATGGTGGTTGCGCCCTGTTCCATGCGAACCCTGGCGGCCGTGGCGCATGGTCTGTCTGACAACCTGATCACGCGCGCCGCCGATGTCATACTCAAGGAGCGCCGGCGTTTGATCCTGATGGTGCGCGAGACGCCGCTGAATCTGGCACATCTGCGCAATATGACCAGCGTCACTGAGATGGGCGGCATCATCTTCCCGCCGCTGCCTGGCTTTTACCACCGGCCCCAGACCGTTGCCGAATTGGTCGATCACACCGTGAGCCGGGTCCTTGATCTGCTCGGACTGCCGCAGCCGCAGGCGCCGCGCTGGGGTGGCCTCAAAGCCGCCGTGCCGAGCGATCCAGCTACCTGACTGACACACTATGGCCTATTCTGATCTGAGGGACTTCATTGCCCAACTCGAACGTGTCGGCGAACTCAAGCGCGTTGCAGCGCCAGTTTCGCCCTATCTGGAGATGACCGCCTTGTGTGACCGCAGCCTGCGCGCCGGCGGTCCGGCCCTGCTGTTCGAGAATCCGGTTGGCCATAGCATGCCGGTGCTGGGCAACCTGTTTGGCACGACGCGCCGGGTTGCCATGGGTATGGGCGTGTCCGATGTCAGCGAATTGCGCCAATTCGGCCACGTGCTGGCCACGCTCAAGGAGCCCGAGGCGCCCAAGGGCTTCAAGGAGCTGGTGGGCTTGAGTTCGCTGGTGAAAACGCTGTGGAACATGGCGCCCAAGGAGCATCGCAGCGCCGCCTGCCAGGATGTGGTGTGGGAGGGTGTGGATGTCGATCTGGCGCGCTTGCCGGTGCAGCACTGCTGGCCCGGCGACGTGGCACCGCTCATTACCTGGGGCCTGGTGATTACCAAAGGGCCGCTCAAGGCGCGGCAGAACCTGGGCATTTATCGCCAGCAGGTATTGGCTCGCAACAAGGTCATCATGCGCTGGCTGGCCCAGCGCGGCGGTGCGCTCGATTTTCGGGAGCATGGCGCGGCGAACCCGGGCCAACCGTACCCGGTGTGCGTGGCGCTCGGTGCCGACCCGGCGACGATTCTGGGCGCCGTCACTCCGGTGCCCGACAGCCTGTCGGAATACCAGTTTGCCGGCCTGCTGCGCGGCTGTCGTACTGAGCTGGTCAAGGCCCTGGGCAGCGAATTGCGTGTACCTGCCTCAGCCGAAATTGTGCTGGAAGGCCACATCTACCCTGATGCGTCGCACGCCAGCGGTTTTGAGCATGCGCTGGAAGGGCCGTACGGTGACCACACCGGCTACTACAACGAGCAGGACTGGTTTCCGGTTTTCACCATCGACCGCATCACGATGCGGCGCGACCCGATTTACCACTCCACTTACACCGGCAAACCACCGGATGAGCCCGCCATGCTGGCGCTGGCCTTGAACGAGTTGTTTGTGCCGCTGCTGCAGCGCCAGTACCCCGAGATCACCGACTTCTTTCTGCCGCCGGAGGGCTGCAGCTACCGCCTTGCCGTGGTGAGCATCAAGAAGTCCTACCCCGGCCACGCCCGGCGCGTGATGTTTGGCATCTGGAGTTTTCTGCGCCAGTTCATGTACACCAAGTTCATCATCGTGGTGGACGACGATGTCAACATCCGCGACTGGAAAGACGTGATCTGGGCCATGACTACAAGGGTCGATCCAACCCGCGACACCCTGCTGGTGGACAGTACGCCGATCGACTACCTTGACTTTGCCTCTCCCGTGAGCGGTCTTGGCAGCAAGATGGGGCTGGACGCCACCAACAAGTGGCCTGGTGAAACCAACCGCGAGTGGGGACGCACCATGAAGATGAGCCCCGAGGTCACGGCCCGGATGGAGCAGGTTTGGCAGGCGCTGAGCTTGTGATTCAACTCGGCGCTGGGAATTTGCTATTTCAAGATTAAATCTTAAAATAGCAAATATGAATGCTTTTTATACCCGGTCAAGCGCCGAACTCCTGCTGAATTCGCTGCGCAGTTACCCGGTCGTGGTGCTCACCGGGCCGCGCCAGGCGGGCAAGTCCACATTGCTGCGCCAGGCGCTACCGGGGTGGCAAATGTTGTCGCTCGAAGATATTGATCTGCGTGAGTTTGCCCAGTCTGACCCGCGCGCATTCTTGCAGCGCTACCCTGCGCCACTGATTCTTGACGAAGCCCAGCGCGTGCCTGACCTGCTGTCTTATATCCAGACCAGGGTTGATGCCAGCGGCCGCATGGGTCAGTATGTGCTTTCGGGGTCGCAGCAATTTTCTTTGCTGGCGGGCGTGACACAAAGTCTGGCCGGACGCGCCAGCCTGATCGAACTGCATCCGCTGCGCCTCAAAGAGCGGTCCGATAGTGGTGACATGCCCACGTCTTTGGACCGCTACCTGTTGCAGGGCGGTTACCCCGCCGTTCACGCCCGAGGACTGGATACGCAACGCTACTACGCCGATTACGTGGCAAGCTACGTCGAGCGCGATGTGCGCAGCCTGTCTGCGGTGCAGGATTTGGGCACATTCCAGCGTTTCATGCGCCTGTGCGCGGCGCGCACCGCTCAGTTGCTCAACCTGAGTGCCTTGGCCAATGACTGCGGTATCAGCCAGCCCACTGCCAACGCATGGATGAACTTGCTGGAAGCGAGTTTTATCGTCAAACGCATAGCGCCCTATCACCGCAACTTTGGCAAGCGACTCGTTAAAACACCCAAGCTGTACTTTCTCGATACCGGTCTGTGCGCCTGGCTGCTGGGTATTGCATCCGAGCGCGACATGCAAAACCACTATGCCCGCGGTGCCCTGTTCGAGACCTGGGCCGTCACTGAAGCACTCAAATGGCGCGCCGTGCGCGGTAATGCCCAGCCTTTGTACTTCTGGCGTGACAACATCGGCAATGAAGTCGATTTGCTGCTGGAGCAGGATGCTGGCATTACCTTGGTGGAGTTCAAGTCCGGTCAGACCTTTCAACCGGGTTGGCTGCAAAGCCTGAACACGGTTCAGCGACACATGAATCAGTCGACCCGCAACGCGGTTCTGTATGGCGGTGATCTGAGCGCGCAGCGCACGGATGCTCAGTTGGTGGGGTGGCGTGATTTGGTGCTGACGGGGTGAGGTGTTCAATGGACCCGGATAAATCCCCCGCAGACTGCCAGTCCCTGGCCGAAATTCGTGCCCAGATTGACCGGCTTGACAAGGCCATTGTGGACCTGCTGGCGGCGCGTGGCGGCAATGTGCTGGCGGCGGCTCGATTCAAGCGCAGCGAGGCCGAAGTGACGGCGCCGCAGCGCGTTGAACAGGTCATCTCCCGTGTGCGTGCCATGGCACAGGCGCAGGGTGCCAGTGCGGCGGTGGTGGAGCGCGTTTACCGTGAGTTGATTGCCGCCTTTACCGACGCCGAGCGCGATCACTGGAGGCAGCAATGATTGCCGTTGAACGCATTGAAAGTCCGGCCCAGGCCGCCGATGCCCAGGCCGCCATCGCGGCACTGGACCACAGCCCCGGTGCCTGGCTCGGTTGCGACGTTACGGCGCCGGGCCAGTTCCGGCGCGAAGCCATGGTGGCGCTGGACCCCTTGCTGAGCTTCTACCTGGACGGCAACTTGCTGCGCGTCGTGCCGCATGGCGATGTTGGCCGCGCGCTGGCCGGGAAACTCGCTGCGCTGGCAACCTTCGAGCGCGTGCAGGGACGGCTTGAAATTGCTTTTGCCGCGTCGGATGCGGCGCCGCATCCGGTGATTGGTTTGTTGCGCCGCTTTCTGGCCAGTTTTGCGGCTAAGCCGCGTGAACTGGGTCTGTACGGCGCGCTGGCTTTTGACTACTACCGTCTGGCCCGCGCCGACGCGGTGATTGACGATGGGCGGCGTCGCTTGGCGCTCTTCCTGCCGGCGCGTGTGTTGTTGACGGGTGACGCCGGGCATCGCTGGATCGAATTGCGCTTTCCCGGCCTGCAGCCCGTGTCTGGAGCGCAGGCCGGTATCGCGACCGTGCAGCCCGAGCGCTTTGAGGATGATTTGCCTGCGGGCGGCCATGCCGAGGCGGTGGCGCGCGGTGTCGAGCAGATGCGCCGCGGTGTGCTGCGCTCCCTGGTGCTGTCACAAACCTTCCGGCGCCAGGTGCAGGTTGACGCGCCAACTGCTTTTGCCCGGCTGCGCCGCGACAATCCTTATCCGGCGATGTTTTTCGTCAACCTCGGTGGTGGCGAGCGCATCTTCGGCGCCTCGCCCGATGTGCAGGTGCGGGCTGATGCGCAGTGGGTTGAGACGGCACCGGTTTGCGGTACCTTCCGGCGCGGCGGCGATCCGGTGGAAGATCACGAACAGGCTAAGGCCCTGATCAACTCCGCTGTTGACGAGGCTTCTCTGGCGCTGTGCGCCGACTCTGATCGCAACGACAAGGCGCTGGTGTGCGAACTGGGTTCGGTCGAACTGCTCACGCGGCGGCGTCTGCATTTCTTCTCAACCATCATCCACACCATTGATCACACGCGGGGACGCCGGCGACCTGATGTCGATGCTTTTGACATTGTGCTGGCGCACGCGACACCAGCCACCGTGACCGGTATGCCCAAGACCGATGCGCGCGCGGCCATTGCCGAGTTGGAGGCGGTCTGGCGTGGCTGGTACGCCGGCGCGGCGGTGCGCATCAGTGCCGATGGCAGTTGCGAAGCCTTGACCCTGCTGCGTTTTGTACGTTTGATCGGCGACTGTGCCGAAGTGCGTACCGGCGGCAGTTTGCTGGCGGATTCTGATCCGGTGCGCGAGGAAGAAGAGACGCGGCTCAAGGCCGAGGGCATGTTTTGCGTGTTGGCTGGACAGTCGCCGCGTGGACCCATGGTCTCGGCGCCACCGCCGCCGGCTTCGCGCGTGTGTTTTCTCGATGCCGGTGACGCCCTGGCCGCGCTGGCGCGTGAAGCCCTGGTACAGGCCGGCTGCGTACTCGACGCCGATGCGCCGCTGCTGGTGCGTGGCGACGGCCCGCTTGATGCCCTAAGGACGCACGAGGCGGCAAGCGATGACCGCCCGACCCTGGCACTGAACAACGCCGCGCTGGCCCTGCTGGAACAGGATGGCGCAGTGCTGGAAACGCTTGCTGTGCCGCAGTATGGTCGCGCATTGGATTGTCAAGCGGTGGCCGGTGGCGTGTTCGATGCGCTTGGTGATTTTCGGGTCGGTCTTTACGCCAGCCACTGGTTGCCGGTGGCGGCCTTGCCGGCGGGCTGGGTACTCGCGGCCCAAGGTTCGGATGGTCGCGTCATCGCCGCCGTGCATCCGGCGCGCAGAACGGTAGCGCTGCTGTTTCGCCCCGATGCCGTGCTGTCCTTGCAGCGGTCGGCCGGGCGCCTGGCGCTGCTGGCGGCCCTGGGCTGGCTGGCTTCGGTGCCCGCATAAAATTCTTCTTTACAACACACTCCCGGAGATACAACGATGACGCAACGCCGCCTTTTGTTGCTGGTGACCCTTTTGTGCAGCCTGGCGGGTCCGCTGCTGGCGCAAACGCCCTGGCCCAGCAAGCCGGTTCGCATTGTTGTTCCCTTTGCGCCGGGGTCATCGCCGGACGTGCTGGTGCGTTTGCTCAGTGACAAACTGGGGCAGCGTCTGGGTCAGGCGATCGTGGTCGACAACCGGCCTGGTGCCGGCGGCAACAATGGCACCGATTACGTCGCCAAGTCGGCGCCGGATGGCTATACCTTCCTGGTCAGCACCAACGGGCCACTTGTTTACAGCACGGTATTCAATCCGAAACTGCCCTACGACCCCTTCAAGGACCTGGCGCCGGTCACGCTGGCGGGCGGTCAACCCAATGTCTGTGCGGTTTCCAACAGCATGAACGTGACCGATGTGAAAGGCTGGATTCAGGCGATGAAGAACAACCCGGGGAAGTACAACTATTCTTCCACCGGCATTGGGTCGATGTCGCATCTGTCGGTCGAGATCCTCAAGCTCAAGACGAATTCTTTCGCCGTCCATTTGCCTTACGCGTCCTCGCCTGCCGCCATCATGGCGATTCTGCAGGGTGATGTGCAGTTTGCCTGCGTGCCACCGGTGGCGGTGATGCCGCAGGCCAAGGCCGGAAAGATCAGGGCGATTGCCGTTACGACAGCCAAGCGCAGTCCGCTGGTGCCGGACCTCCCCACCTTGGCCGAGGCGGGTTTGCCAGACATGCAAGCGCTGGCATGGATGGCGATCATGGCGCCAGCCAAGACGCCAGCCGACATCATCAACCGGATGAACAAAGAGATTGTTGCCATTTTGAAGGAGCCCGATACGCAGCGCAAACTGACAACGGCGTACATGGAGGGCATCGGTTCCACGCCGCAAGAACTCACCAAGTGGATGCTGGAGGAACGGGCCCGCTGGGCGCCTGTGATCAAGCACGTGGGTTTGACGGCCGACTGAGCACGGTCCGGCCTCTTGCCAATGGCCCCCTAGGTGACAGCCAACCAGGAGCAACTTTGGCAGACTTGGGCTTGGTTCGGGCGATCATCGCCCTGACAGAAAG
Source organism: uncultured beta proteobacterium (assembly GCA_903920695.1). Lineage (GTDB taxonomy): Bacteria > Pseudomonadota > Gammaproteobacteria > Burkholderiales > Burkholderiaceae_C > Rhodoferax. The sequence continues at coordinate 15,130 of CAIXNB010000080.1, read as the reverse complement.
GCCCGCATGGATTTTGATTACTCGCCGCAGGTTCAGGCCCGGCGCCAGCAGCTGGAAGAATTCATCGAGCGCTACGTGCTGCCCTATAACGGCGCCTGGCACCGCTCGGTGACGCAGGGGGTTTTCCCACCGCCCTTCATGGACGATCTGAAAGCCCTGGCCAAGGCAGAAGGTTTGTGGAATCTGTTTCTACCGGGCTTGCAGGACGACGAACCGGGGGAACGCCTGAGCAATCTCGAATACGCGCCGCTGGCCGAGGTCATGGGGCGCCTGCCCTGGGCCTCCGAGGTCTTCAACTGCAGCGCGCCCGACACTGGCAACATGGAGTTGCTACATCTGTTTGCCACGCCCGAGCAGAACCGACAATGGTTGCGGCCTCTGCTTGAGGGTGAGATCCGCAGTGCCTTTGCCATGTCTGAGCCCGATGTCGCCTCATCGGACCCGACCACGCTACAGACCCGCATGCGCCATGAGGGCAATGAGCTGGTGCTCAATGGGCGCAAATGGTTCATCACAGGCGCGGCGCATCCAAACTGCAAGTTGCTGATCGTGATGTGCCGTAGTGGGAATGAGGACGCCGCCAAACATGCGCAGCACAGCATGCTGCTGGTGCCGATGGACACGCCCGGTGTCGTGATCGAGCGCAATATCGCCATCATGCAGCACCACACGCCAGAGGGCCACTGCGAGATCATCTTCCGCGACGTGCGTGTGCCGGTGACGAATCTGCTGGGCCAGGAGGGGAGCGGCTTTGCCATGGCACAGGCGCGTCTCGGACCGGGGCGCATTCACCACTGCATGCGCACCATCGGCCAATGCGAACTGGCGCTGGCCATGATGTGCGACCGCACCCTTGAACGCCACGCCTTCGGCAAGTACCTGGCTGACTTTGCCAATGTGCAGGAGTGGATTGCCGAGTCGCGTCTGGAAATCGATCAGGCCCGCTTGTTGGTGCTGCGCGCGGCCTGGCGCCTAGATCAGGGCCAGCGTGAGCAGGCGCGCGCCGATGTGGCGGCGATCAAGGTGGTGGCGGCGCGCCTGCAGACGCGGGTGGTGAACCGCGCCATACAGGTGTTTGGCGCGATGGGTTTATCGCCCGACACGCCTCTTGCGTATTTCTGGACCTGGGGTCGCGCTTTGCAACTGCTTGATGGCCCGGACGAAGTGCACCTGCGCAGCGTGGCCCGACATGAACTGGCGCAGGCACGCGACAAGCGCGGCGCCACAGCAGCCTACTTCACGCTGCCGGAACAATTGCTGGCCGAGCCGCGCATCCGCTGATCGGCCACCACCACGGTGATGATCGGGTTGCCGGCCGCGAAATTCTCTAGAGCAGTGCGTCGTGCAAGGCGATAAATTCGTGCGTGAGTTTGTGCTGCGGCTCCAGAAAGATCATCGGCACCGCTTGTTGGTGTGATTCACGTATTTTGACTGACGAACTCAGGTAAGGCTGCAAGACTGGCAGGCCTTCATCGATCAGTTCCTGCACCAGGCGCTGCGGCAGGTTGGCACGTGGCTGGAACTGGTTGACGATGATGCCTTCGACGCGCAGCTCGGCATTGTGATCGGCCTTGATCTCTTCCACACTTTCAAGCAGGGTATAGAGCGCGCGGCGCGAGAAGTCGTCACAGTCAAAGGGAATCAGGCAGCCTTGCGCCGCGATCAGCGCGCTGCGCGTGTAGAAGTTCAGTGCCGGCGGCGTGTCGATGTAAATCTGGTCGTAGTCGTCGGCCAACTGGCGCAAGGCGTCGCGCAGTTTGTAGATCTTGTGGCGTGATTCGAGCTTGCTGTGCAATTCATCGAGCAGCGGGTGCGATGGCAGCAGGTCAAGCCCTTCCCAGCGGGTGTTGACGATGTACTCCGTGACCGCTTTGTCGCGGATGGTGAATTTCAGGCTTTGTTCGAAAAACTCGGCCACATTGGGTAGGTCGTCCGCCGCGTCGGCGCCAAGCAGGTAACGCGTTGAATTGCCCTGCGAATCGAGGTCAATGACCAGTGTCCGCAAGCCCTGCCAGGTGCTGATGGCGGCGAGGTTGCAGGTGATGGTTGACTTGCCAACGCCACCTTTTTGATTGAACACAACGTGCTGCATGGAGATCGTTCCTGATTTAAAAATGGCCGGAGCCGCATAAGTCGAAAAAAAGGGGCCGCGTGGCCCCCTTTTCAAACGTAATTGAATTACGGTTTCTTGGGCGCAGGCTTCTCAGAATCGGTCGGCGTGATGAGGCCAGCCTTGTTGGCGGCCTTGGCTTCGGCCTTGACGGCAGCGCGGGCCTTGGTCGACTTGGTCTTGGCAGCAGGTTTCTCAGCATCGGTCGGTGTGCTTTCGCCAGCCTTGTTGGCGGCCTTGGCTTCGGCCTTGACGGCAGCGCGGGCCTTGGTCGACTTGGTCTTGGCAGCAGGTTTCTCAGCATCGGTCGGCGCGATGAGGCCAGCCTTGTTAGCAGCCTTGGCTTCAGCCTTCACTTCTGCACGGCTTGCCGCGGCGGCGGGTTTGGCAGCTTCCTGCGCCTGGGCGATCATCGAAAAACTGGCGATTAGCGCCAGAGCAAGCAATTTGAGTTTCATAGGGAATCCTTCCTGGGAATTAAACTATTTCTATGCGCTCCTTGCCGTTTGCAAGAAGTACCAACATAACGATGTAGCGCTGGTCTTGGTTGACGCAAACCGAAAGACTTTCGACTTGCTTCACTAAAAGCAACTCCGCCATGCGCGCGGCGATGACTTACACCAATAAGCCTGCCAGGGCCGCCAGGGCTGCGGTTTCTGCGCGTAATACGCGCGTGCCGAGCATGACGGGCACAAAGCGGCAGGCCATTGCCATTTCCTCTTCTGCGCTGCTCAATCCACCCTCGGGGCCCGACAGAAGGGTGATCGCCGGTGCCGGTTTGCCGGCGGCGCTGACCGCTTCGCGCAAACCGGGTAAGCCGGGACGTAGCGACAGGAGCAGGCGCTGACTTGTGTTCGAAGCGTCCTGCAATTTGATCCAGACGGCGAGACTCTGGACTTCATGCAGCACAGGGACACGGTTGCCGCCGCATTGCTCGCAAGCGGCGATCGCCACGCTCTGCCAGTGCAGCACCTTCTTTTGCGCGCGTTCTCCACTCAGGCGCAGCACACTGCGTTCGCTTATCAGGGGTTGGATGCTGGCCACGCCCAGTTCGCTTGCTTTCTCGACCAGCCAATCCATGCGCTCGTTGGCTGGCATGCCAAGGGCCAGATGCACGGCGCGCTGTGCTTCCCGTTCCACCGGGTGGTGAGCGCCCACGCGGACCTGAACGTCGCTGCGTCCCATGCGTTCAATGCTGGCTTCGAACTCGCCGCCCGGCCTGGCCACGGTCGGGCCGCCGTTGAACAAGGTGATGGTGTCGCCTGGTTGCAGGCGCAGGACTTGGACGTGGCGGGCGGCGCTGGCGGGTAGGTCCAGCAGCGCGTCAGATACCAGTGCGGTCGGGCAGTAGAAGCGTGGCATAAGCAAAGGTGGCTAGCTTCTGCCGAAGCTGTAGCCATTGACCGCTACGATACCTTCGATGCGCTCAATCAGGCGCAGCAGCGGGCGCAGTTCACGGTAGCGCTCGCAGGTGGCGCGTATGTAGTTGATGAAGCGTGGCGTGTCGGCCAAGTACAGGGGCTTGCCGTCGCGCAGCGTCAGTCGGGCAAAGATGCCGGCTACTTTCAGATGGCGTTGCAGGCCCATCCATTCGACGCCGCGGTAGAACTCGCCAAAGTCATTGCCCACCGGCAAACCGGCCTTGCGTGCCTTTTCCCAGTAGCGCACCGTTATGTCAAGGCAGAAATCTTCGTCCCAGCTCAAAAAAGCGTCACGCATCAAACTGGCAATGTCGTAGGTGATGGGACCGTACACGGCGTCCTGAAAGTCCAACACGCCGAGCGTGGGGGCGACGACAAGTTTCGCCGCCGGGCCGCCCCAAGGCGAAACAGACACCTCGGGGGGCAGCGAGGACACGCCAGTGCCGAGCGTGGGGGCGACATTCAGCATGAGGTTTCTGGGCATGAAATCGCGGTGCACGTAGACGCTGGGCCAGGCCAGGTTGTTGGCGATGATGCGCCCAAACGCTTCGTCGAGCGTGCGGCGCAGTTCGCCCTCGACAGCGATGCCACGATGGCGCGCCAGGTACCACTCGGGGAACAGTTCGAGTTCACGGCGCAGCAGGGCGTCGTCATAGACTGGCAACACGCCTGCGCGCGAGGCCATCTGCCAGGCGATCAGGGCGTCAACCGCTTGCAGATACATGCCCTGATTGGCCCAGGGGTCATCGCGTTGCATGACTTGCATCATGGTTTGCGCCCCGAGATCGCTGAGCAGCATAAAGCCTCTGGCGTCGTCCCAGGCCAGCACCCGCGGCACATGCAGTCCGGCCTCCTGCATTAGCTGCGCCACCTTGGTAAAAGGCCGGCAGTCTTCTTTGTCGGGCGGAGCGTCCATGATGATGCGGCTGCCCTGCGTCGAATCGATGCGGAAGTAGCGTCGAAAACTCGCATCCGCCGAAGCGCTGCGCAGCGAGTCGGGCAGCAGGCCGTGGCTACCCGACAGAGCAGCCAGCCAGTGGTTGAAATCAGCTTGGCGCTGCGCATCAGGCCAGACCAGGCTCTCGCGACGGGTCGGTTCAGGAGAAAGGGTTGGGCTCATGGATAATCCATTCTACAAACTCAAACATCTGCCGCCTGCCTTGAACCCGTTCTCACGACCGATATCGCTACCGACCCCATGCGCATTTTGCTGCACGACCTAAAGAAGAGGGTGCCCGAGCCCCGTTTTTCTCGGCGTACGGTCGCCCTGGTAGCTTGGCTTGCGTGGCAGGGGACGGCACTATACGCACAAGGAACAGCCACTGAGGCGCCGCTTGTGCTGCGCCCGAGTCCCGTATTGCAGGAACAGATTGCACCTTCTGTGCGTGACGCGCTGCCGGTCTTTGTGAATGGCGACCGCATGTTCGGGCGCCCGGATGCGCAAGCTGTGATCGAAGGCGCTGCGGTGCTGCGCCGCGGTGACATGGTGATCAAGGCGGACCGGCTTGAGTATGAGCAGCCGAAGGATCTGGCCAGGGCCAGCGGGCAGGTTCGCATCAACCGCGTTGGCAACGTTTATGAAGGGCCTTCGCTGGAGCTCAAACTCGATGCATTTACGGGTTTTTTCAACGAGCCGCGTTATTTTTTTCTCAAGAACGATACGCACGGCCAAGCTGACCGCATCGATTTCATCGATGAAAACAAGGCCGTCATTCACAATGCCAGCCTGACCAGCTGCCGTCGCTTGCCGGGCCCGGAATGGCTGCCGGACTGGGTCTTGCGGGCCAACACCATTAGCATGGACAGCGAGGAAGATGTGGGCACGGCGCAAGGGGCGCTGCTGAGCTTCAAAGGCTTGCCATTGCTGCCCATTCCTTATTTGAGTTTTCCGCTGAGTGATAAGCGCAAGTCAGGGGTCATGCCGCCCACGCTCGGGCTGGACAATGTCGATGGCATCGAAATTGCGGTGCCCTATTACTGGAACATTGCCCCGAACCGGGATGCCACCTTCACACCTGACCTCATGAGCAAGCGGGGCGTCAATCTAGGCAGTGAGTTTCGCTACCTGGAGGCTGATTACACCGGTAAGCTGCAGCTCGACTTCATGCCATCGGACCAGCTGCGTGACAGTAATCGCTGGGGCCTGGTCTATGCGCATCAGGCCACGCTTAAGAGCCCCTTGGTCAGTCGTCTGACCGATGGCGCTGCGGTTTTCAGTCTGAACCTGAACCGCGTCAGTGACGACAATTACTGGAGCGACTTTCCGCGTGCCGCCAGCCCATTGACGCAGCGTTTGCTCGGCAACGACGCCGCCTTGTCCTGGTCCAATGGGTATTTCTCCAGCGCGGTGCGCGCCGTCAAGTGGCAGACACTGCAGGACCCGACGGCGCCGATTACGCCGCCCTTTGATCGCGTCCCCCAGGTCAACACGCGTTATGCGCGCAGCAATATCAATGGCTTTGATTATTCGGTGGAGGCGGATTACACCGCCTTTCAGTCCAACAGCCTCTTGACGAACCAACCCAATGCGCAACGGGTGTTTTCCTTGGTGCAGATCAGTCAACCGTGGCGCGGTGCGGCCGGCTTCGTCACGCCCAAGTTGCAACTGCACGCAGCCGACTATTTGTTTGAGTCGCCCTTGATCAATGGGGCGAGTTCAGCCAGCAGCGTGGTGCCGACCTTCAGCCTTGACAGCGGTCTGGTGTTTGAGCGCGACACCAGCTATTTCAACCGGGCTTTTCGCCAGACGCTAGAGCCGCGTGCTTTCTACGTCAACACGCCGCGGCGCGATCAGAGCCTGTTGCCGAGCTATGACACGGCTTCGGTGGATTTCAACTTCGCCAGCATCTACACCGAAAACGCCTTTGTCGGCAACGACCGGATTTCGGACAGCAACCTGTTGGCGCTTGGTTTGACTTCACGTCTGCTGGACCCGGCGACCGGGGCTGAAACAGCGCGCTTTGGCCTGGCACAGCGCTGGCTTTTCAAGCCGCAGAGCGTGACGCTACCAGGCGAGACGGCAGTGCCCAGCGGACTGGGCGACATCCTGCTCGGGGCCACGGTGAACTGGGACCCGAAATGGGGTGTTGACGCAACCGTGCAGGTCAACCCTGGAACTGAGCAGACGGTGCGCAGCACTATCAGCGCGCGCTACAACCCGGGTAACTACCGGGCGCTGACGGCGGCCTACCGTTACCAGAACGGAGCCAGCGAGCAGCTTGACCTCGGATGGCAATGGCCGGTGAACGATTTATGGGGTGATCGCGGGCAGGACCTGGGCGCCGGACGCGGGCAGGGCGACGGCCGCTGGTACAGTGTGGGACGCCTCAATTACAGTCTTGATGAACGCAAGCTTGTCGATGCCGTGATCGGATTTGAGTACGATGCGGGTTGTTGGCTGGGTCGCGCGGTGCTGGGAAGGTTGCAGACCAGTACCTCTACCGCCACCCAACGCATCATGTTCCAGCTTGAGTTTGTTGGATTTACCCGTTTGGGCGTCAGCCCGCTCAAGACCTTGAAAGACAATATCCCAAGTTACCAGTATCTGCGTGAGCCGCAGCCTGCCCCCAGTCGTTTTAGCAATTACGAATAATCCATCATGACCAATCGCCTTGTTGCCGTGACCGTGGCCAGCTTCTTCATTCTTGCCGGACTGCCCGCGCAGGCGCAGGGCTTGCGCCCGAGCGCTGGCAGCGCGGGCGCGGCGCCCGTTATCCGGACCCAGCCCGATGTGGCACAGCAGGCTGACTTCATCGTCGCAGTTGTCAATTCGGACCCGGTTACGAACAGCGAAGTGCAACGTGAAGTGCAGCGCATGCTTGCGCAAATGGCGCAGCAACGCGCGCCCCAGCCGGATCGCAAGGAGTTGACGCGCCAGGTGCTGGAGAGCTTGATCAATCAAAAAGTACAACTGCACCTGGCTCGTGAAACGGGGGTTCGGGTGGAAGAGGCGGCGGTCGATCAGGCGCTGCAGAACATCGCGCGCCAGAATCAAATCGATGTACCCGAACTTGAGCGCCGGATTGCAGCTGAAGGACTAGTGCTGAGCCAGTTCCGCACTCAGTTGCGCGAGCAGCTCATTCTGACGCGCCTGCGCGAGCGCGAGGTGGAGCCCAAGGTGAAGATTACGGACCTTGAAGTGGACCAGTACCTGCAGGAGCAGCAAAGTAGCAACGATCCGGCTGCCACCGAAATCAACCTGGCCCAGATTCTGGTGGCGGTACCCGATGCTGCGAGCGTCGAGCAAGTTGCCGCGCTGCAGGCCAAGGCGCAGGGCGCGCAGGCACGCGCTGCGGCGGGCGAGGACTTTGCGCTGCTGGTGCGCGAACTCTCGGAAGCTTCGGACCGTGCCAATGGTGGCCAGCTCGGCTTGCGCACGGCGAATCGCTATCCACCGTTGTTTCTCGATGCGACCCAGGCCCTGGCGGCTGGCGGCATTTCGGCTGTCGTACGTTCCGGCGCCGGTTTTCATGTCCTTAAAGTTATCGAGAAGAAGCGCAGCGGGATGCCGGCGATGACCGTGACACAAAGCCGGGCGCGCCATATCTTGTTGCGCGTCAGTCCGCAACTCAGCGAGCGCGCTGCGCGTGAAAAACTGGCCGACTTCAGGAAACGCATTCTGGCCGGCCAGGCGGATTTCGCGGCGCTAGCGCGCGACAACTCGCAGGATGGCAGTGCGCCTCAAGGCGGAGACTTGGGTTGGGCCAATCCAGGCATGTTTGTGCCGGAGTTTGAGGATGTCATGAACCGACTGGCGCCAGGGCAGATCAGTGAACCACTGGTGTCGCGCTTTGGTGTGCACCTGATCCAGCTGACGGAGCGTCGCAACACGGCACTGAGCCCGCGCGAGCAGCGCGAACTGGTGCGTTCCATGTTGCGTGAAAAGAAGCTTGATGAAGCCTACGCCACCTGGGCGCAAGACCTGCGGGGCCGGGCATACGTCGAACTGCGTGATCCACCGCAGTAGCGCGCCATGACCACAACACCGACCGAACCCCGCGCCGATAGTGCTGCAGCTTTCGGGTTCAGCGCGTGAAACACATACCCCGCAAGCGCTTTGGCCAGCATTTCCTGTCCGATGTCGGCATTGTTGATGCCATCGTCAATGCGATAGCACCCAGACCGGGGCAAGCGATGGTCGAAATCGGTCCCGGACTGGCCGCCTTGACGCAACCTCTGGTGGAGCGCCTGGGCCACCTCACCGTGATCGAACTCGACCGCGATCTGGCGGCTCGTCTGCGTTTGCACGCGCAACTGACGGTGATTGAATCCGATGTCCTGAAAGTCGATTTTGCCGACCTGGCGCGTTCAATGACCACGGCCAACGGGGCGGGCGCAGGGTCGGAACCTGCAACCAAAAAATTGCGCGTCGTTGGCAACCTGCCGTACAACATTTCGACGCCGATTCTCTTTCATTTGCTCAATTACGTTGATGCGATTGAAGACCAACATTTCATGCTGCAAAAGGAGGTCGTGGACCGCATGGTGGCGCGCCCTGCCACTTCCGATTACGGACGTCTGAGTGTCATGCTGCAATGGCGCTACGCCATGGAATACGTGCTGCTGGTGCCGCCGCAGAGTTTCAAACCACCGCCGCGCGTGAACAGTGCCGTGGTGCGCATGGTGCCCCTGACAAGTCCCGCTGTGCTGGAGGTCTCGCTGCTCAGCGAGATCGTTCACGTGGCTTTCAGCCAGCGCCGCAAACTGATGCGTCATACCCTGGGCCGCTGGCTGCAGGAGAAGGACTATGCAGGTGAGTTCGACGTGCAGCGCCGGGCCGAGGAAGTGCCGGTGGCCGAGTACCTGGTGTTGGCCGAGGCGATCATGAAGATGAGTCGGTAGATCTTCCGACATAAAAAAGCCCACCATTGCTGGGCTTTTTAACGGTCATTAACGCTGAATCAGGCTGCGGTCAGCCAATAGCCAGCGTTGAAGGGGCTGCTCATGCGCAGCGCCAGCGGTGAAATATCCAACAACTTGTCGGTTGGCATTTTTTCTCCCGACTCGGTCGTCAGTTCGATGCCGGCTACGCTGTGGTTGACCACGTCGTTCCCTTTTGCCTCGTTCGCCCGTTCTGCTTGGCTGGTGTGTGCAGAACGGGCTACAGAAAAGAATAGAAACATCGGAACGGAATTTTTCGATCACCCCAGTAATCTGCCGCGTCCCGGAAGATGTCTAGTAACTGCTCGCGCGCTTCCTTGTCGAACTTGGTGTTGGCCGGAATATGTTCGAGCACCACAATAAAACCAGGCTGCGGGCCCGATTTGTGCAAGGGATCGGTCATGCTGTCGTAGAGTGCGTCGAAATTCTTGCCGACATGCACGGCCAGCATGAATTGTTGGCCGATCAAGTCCAGCACGTCCTGCTTGGTCTGCGCGTTGGCCAGATTGGCATACAGAAAATGCTGGCCCAGCGACTGGGCTGCGTCCTGCAGTTCCTGCACGCGAAATGCCCGGATTGACTGCACAATATTCGGCCGGATGCCGCGTAAGGGCACGTCGGTTGTGGCGCGTTGCGGCGCTGGAGTTTCTAGAGTAAGTGACATATTCTTTCCTGCTTCACTTTTCAAAAAAACAAAAACAAAAATCAGGGAACAATCTTGCGGAAGCTCGCATAGTGATCGCCCGTGTAATAACAGTTGTCGGGTGCTCTGGCTTGCCCCCCGCACACAATGCGCCGGGCTCCCCGGTCGCGCGAATTCGGTGTTGCGACGGTGTATTCGCGGTAATAACCGCGCTTATTCGCTGGCAGCAAACGCTCTCGATTGCCAAATACCATTCCATCTTTTTCATGGGCAAACGGACCGCCCTGATGGATCAGTCCATAGACCCTAGCCCCTGGACTGGGCAATTCAGCCACCGTAATCGTCGCCAGAAGATGGGCTGTCGCCAGTCTTCTGGCCTGCGCCAAACTCGATCCAAGAAGCACTCCCAACACAATGCAAGTGAGTACTAACTTAAATATTAATGGACGCAACATGACCGCAAACTTCAAAAAATACACCGGGTTAACCCGTAAATCTCAAGGCAGTAGTGTCGCGTATTTGGCAAAAAATTGCAAGCGATTGCCTAATAAATAGGCAATAAAAAGGCAGCCCAAATCGTGTAAGTTTGGGCTAACTTTTATTTAGCCCTTTAGCGGGTCGCGTTTGCATCGGCCACTGTGAGGGCCGTTACGTTGACAAGTCGGCGTACCGTCGCGCTCGCCGTCAGGATATGCACTGGCTTTGCCGCGCCCAGCAGCACCGGGCCAATGGCAATATTGCCGCCGGCCCCAGTTTTGAGCAGGTTGTAGGCAATATTGGCGGCATCGATGTTGGGCAGGACCAGCAGGTTGGCATCGCCCTTGAGCGTGCTGTTGGGCATCAGGGCGGCCCGCATGTCGCCGTCCAGCGCGACGTCGCCGTGCATTTCGCCATCCACCTCAAGCCAGGGGGCCTTGACGCGCAGCAGTTCCAGGGTCTGTCGCATCTTGATGGCGCTGGGTTGGCTGCTGCTGCCGAAGTTGGAGTGCGACAGCAGGGCGGCCTTGGGCCGGATGCCGAAACGCATCATTTCCTCGGCCGCCATGGTCGTGATTTCAACCAGTTGTTCCGCTGTGGGGTCGTAGTTAACGTGGGTATCGACGATAAACAGCTGGCGTTCTGGCAGCAGCACACAGTTCATACAGGCATAGGTGTTGACGCCAGCGCGCTTGCCGATCACCTGGTCAATGTACTGCAGGTGCATCGACGTTGTGCCCCAGGTGCCGCAGATCATGCCGTCCACGTCTCCCTTGTGCAGCAGCATGGCGCTGATTAGGGTCAGGCGCCGGCGCATCTCGATTTTGGCCACCTGCGCGGTCATGCCCTTGCGTTCGGTCATGCGGTGGTAGGTCTGCCAGAAATCGCGGTAGCGATGGTCTTGCTCCACGTTGACGACGCTGTAGTCTTCGCCTTCGCGTAGGCGAAGGCCGAATTTTTCGATGCGCTCGGCGATCACCTTCGGACGACCAAGCAGGGTCGGCATGGCTAAGCCCTCATCAACCACGATCTGAGCCGCGCGCAGCACGCGTTCCTCTTCGCCCTCGGCATAGGCTATGCGTTTCTTCAGGGCTTTCTTGGCAGCGGTGAAGATCGGCTTCATCACTGTGCCCGAGGCGTAGACAAAGCTTTGCAGTTTTTCGCGGTAAGCATCCATATCCTTAACCGGACGCGTTGCCACACCGCTGTCAAACGCCGCTTGTGCCACCGCAGGCGCAATTTTCATCATCAACCGTGGATCGAACGGTTTGGGAATCAGGTACTCTGGCCCGAACGCCAACTGTTCACCGGCATAGGCGGCAGCAACAACCTCGCTTTGTTCAGCCTGGGCCAGTTCCGCAATCGCATGCACGGCAGCGATTTCCATCTCGATCGTGATGGTTGACGCACCGGCATCGAGTGCGCCGCGGAAAATGTAGGGGAAGCACAGGACGTTGTTGACCTGATTCGGGTAGTCGGAGCGGCCGGTTGCCATGATGGCATCGTCGCGTACGGCCTTGACTTCTTCCGGCGAAATTTCCGGCGTCGGGTTGGCCAATGCAAAGACCAGTGGCCGCGCGGCCATCTTTTTGACCATGTCCGGCTTGAGCACGCCGCCAGCCGACAAGCCAAGGAAGACATCGGCGCCTTCGATCACCTCGCCCAGTGTACGGGCCGAAGTCTTCTGCGCATAGACGATCTTGTCCTCGTCCATCAGTTCGGTGCGGCCTTCGTAGACCACGCCGGCCAGATCGGTGACAAAAATGTTTTCGCGCCGCAGGCCGAGTTTGAGCAGCAGCCCCAGGCAGGCCAGCGCGGCCGCGCCGGCACCAGAGGTCACCAGCTTGACCTTGGCCGGGTCCTTGCCGGCCACCTTCAGGCCGTTGAGTATGGCTGCGCCGACCGTGATGGCGGTGCCATGCTGGTCGTCATGAAAGACCGGAATTTTCATGCGCTCGCGCAGTTTGCGCTCGACATAGAAACAGTCCGGCGCCTTGATGTCTTCCAGGTTGATGCCGCCAAAAGTTGGCTCCAGCGACGCGATGATGTCGACCAGCTTGTCGAGGTCATGCTTTTCATTGATCTCGATGTCAAAGACGTCGATGCCAGCGAATTTCTTGAACAGCACGCCTTTGCCTTCCATCACCGGTTTCGCCGCCAGTGGGCCGATGTCGCCTAGGCCGAGCACGGCCGTGCCATTGGTAATGACGGCCACCAGATTGCCGCGGCTGGTGTATTTGAAAGCGTTGTTCGGATCCTTGACAATTTCTTCGCAGGGCGCGGCCACGCCCGGGGAGTAGGCCAGGCCCAGATCGTGCTGGTTGATCAATTGCTTAGTCGCGGCAATGGCGATCTTGCCAGGAGTCGGGAACTCGTGGTACTCAAGCGCAGCACGGCGCATCACAGCGCGTTTGTCTTCGGGCGAGGTCAAGGGCATGGTTGTTGTCTCCAGCTGTCTTCAGTGTGACCGGAATGCCGGCCTGTCAGCGTTCAGGGGGATGGAATTGTAGACCCTGCTCTACCCGGTGCCGGTGGCAGGTCGTCAGAGCCTGGGCGTCGCCGCCTGCATCAGCCAGGCTAGAAAGCGTGTCATGACCGGGCGATCGTCGGTGCGCTCGGGTCTTACAAGGTAATAGGCGCGCTCGCCCTGCGGTACCTGATTGCAGGCCACTGCCAGCTCACCACGTGCCAGTTCGACCTCGACCAGCAGCCGTGGCACCAGTGCCAACCCGAGGCCTTGCGCGGCGGCCGCGGCCGTCATGGAGAACAGTTCGTAACGCGGACCGGACAGGGCCAGGGGTGCCGCGACACCGGCTGCAGCAAACCATTGGCGCCAGCCGTCTGGGCGTGTGCTTTGTTGCAGCAACGACAGCTGCGCAATCTCCATCGGTGTCAGCGTCGTGCGCGAACCCAAAAAGCCGGGACTGCAGACCGGCACCATGTCCTCGGTTAGCAGCCGTAGGCAGCGCGTACCGGCCCAGTGGCTCAGTTGTTCGGGCGTTCCGGCGTACAAGGCGGCGTCGAATGTTGTATCCGCAAACATGAAGGGCCGAGTGCGGGTCTCGATGTGGACCGTGATGTCCGGGTGCTGCGCCTTGAGTAGCGATAGGCGCGGGATCAGCCAGCGCGTGGCAAACGTGGGGACGGCGGCCAAGTGGATGCTGCCGCCGCTGTTCTGGCTCGACATGACCTCCAGCGTATCCTGCTCCAGGCCCTGCAGACGCGGCGCCACCTGCGCTGCATATTCGGCGCCGCGCTCGGTCAAGGTCACGCCATGACGGGTGCGGCGAAACAGGGCGACGCCGACAAAATCTTCAAGCGCCGTGATCTGCCTTGAGACTGCCCCCTGCGTCAGCGCCAGTTCCTGCGCTGCGCGCGTGTAGCTTTCGTGGCGGGCCGCTGCCTCAAAACAAGCCAGGGCCTGCAGTGATGGAATTCTTCTTCGCATGAAGTGCGTTATTTACATAAATTGTCAGTTGTTTGAAAATCCGGAATGGCTTCGTTGAATTGCACCGTAAGCAGAGAAAAATGATAATTTTTGGAGGCATCTGGCGCTGATTTCATACGGACTAATTCATTAAGATATTAACAAATATCATGACTGAATGAAAATAAGTCGTTTGCCAAGCGATCCCGCACTCCGCTACCATGCAACATCCGTTACCAATCCAGCACCGGATTGGCCCCGTCCACCCATTCGGAGACTTCTCATGGCCCACGCAGCATTCAACTGGCAAGATCCCTTTCTGCTCGAACAGCAACTCACCGACGAGGAACGCATGGTGCGTGCCGCCGCCGCCGCCTACTGTCAGGACAAACTGCAACCGCGCGTTATCGAGGCTTTTCGCGCCGAAAAAACCGACGCCACGATCTTTCGTGAAATGGGTGAGCTCGGCCTGCTTGGCCCGACGATTCCCGAAGCCTATGGCGGCCCCGGTCTTAACTATGTGGCCTACGGCCTGATTGCGCGCGAGGTGGAGCGGGTTGATTCCGGCTACCGGTCGATGATGAGCGTGCAGAGTTCGCTGGTCATGGTGCCGATCTTTGAATTCGGCACCGAGGCGCAAAAGCAGAAATACCTGCCCAAACTCGCCACCGGTGAGTGGATTGGCTGCTTCGGTTTGACCGAGCCCGATCATGGCTCCGATCCCGGCTCCATGGCCAGCCGCGCACACAAGGTGCCGGGTGGCTACAAGCTCAGTGGCAGCAAGATGTGGATCTCAAACAGCCCGATCGCTGACGTTTTTGTGGTCTGGGCCAAGGAGGTTAGCGAAGGCGGCCAGGTCGGTCCGATCCGCGGCTTTGTCCTCAACAAGGGTGACGAGGGTCTGAGTGCCCCTGCCATTCATGGCAAGGTCGGCCTGCGCGCTTCCATCACCGGCGAAATCGTCTTGTTTTTTGGTGAGCGTGGTGATGAGCACGCGCTCTTTGCGTTTCACGATTTTTTTAATCTCCTCGGTCACGTCTTTCACCTGTCCGCGCGTCGGCTTGATTTCAAGCTCCGGATCAATGAGCCCGGTAGGACGGATAATCTGTTCAATGATTCCTATTTGTTTTGTAGAGGCTTGATTTATCAAGCCTGTGTTCGCGTTCCTTTCG
>CAIXNB010000079.1 GCA_903920695.1 uncultured beta proteobacterium | reverse complement strand
GAGTCATGCGACCGAAGAGGACCACAGAACAACGAAGGGATGTGGACCCCCCGACCATCAACAGCCGGAGCCGTCACAGCAGGAGCCGCCGAATTTACATCGGAGGGACCACAAACAGAGTGACCAGTGACAGAGCAAAATATGCTCTGAACTTCGGCCTCGTTGAACAATTTAGACATGACGGCTCCAGAAAGTTTATGATTAACCCGTGACGGTTTAGAAGTAAACCAGCACGGATTAGTCGTAATGTAAACCATGGAGGATTAGTTATGCAAGCAAAAACTGAAATAAAACTGCCGGCCGGCAATCCGGACCACCTACGGATCAAGGAATTGGTCAATGCTGCCGCGAAGACACGAGGCGGATTTCGCCAGCTAGCCGAGCACATGGACGTACATCCGCAACTTGTAAGCAACTGGAAAAACGGCGTAAAAACACCGTCGCCAGAAGCTCAAGCTGAACTGGCTGTAATCGCCAATACCAACGTACTGGTAACCGCCCTGATAGCCCTTATCGAAAAATCCACCGGCACGAGGAAGGACCGACTACAGCAGGCCTACAGAAAATGGATGAAAGGACAGACGCCATCTCTCAATACTTGATTGGCGACGTCCAGGGTTGCGATGACGCATTGCAGCGCTTGTTGGATGAAATTTCGTTCTCGCCAAGCCGCGACACGCTCCACCTGTTGGGCGACCTGGTCAATCGTGGTCCACAATCTGCGGCCACGCTACGCCGCCTCATGCAATACGGAGCAGCGGCGCAAGCGGTGCTCGGCAACCATGACCTGCACCTGCTGGCGCTGGCCGAAGGTGCGCGAACGCCGAGCCGCAGCGACACGCTCGACGAGATCCTGCAAGCGAGCGACCGTGCGGCCATGCTCCACTGGCTGCGCTGGCAGCGCATGGCGATGCTGGAAACCATAGATGGCCATGCGCTGCTGATGGTCCACGCCGGTGTGCTGCCCAACTGGAGCGCGGCCAAGACGATGGCCCTGGCGGGCGAGGTCGAATCGATTTTGCGCGGCCCGGGGCTGGGTGACTTTCTGCGTCAGATGTATGGCAACGAACCGGCCCAATGGAGCGATGCGCTCACTGGCGTGGACCGGTTGCGCGTGATCGTCAACGCGCTGACCCGCATGCGCTTTTGCGATGCACAGGGGCGTATGGATTACGAAAGCAAGGAAGGCGCGGCGACGGCGCCGAGCGGCTATATGCCGTGGTTTGAAGTACCGGGCCGACGCACGGCGGATATCACGGTGGCGTTTGGCCACTGGTCGATGCTGGGCTGGTTGGGACGCAGCGATGTGTTGTCGCTCGACACCGGTTGCGTCTGGGGTGGCTGCCTGAGCGCTTTACGCGTCGGCGACGCAGGTCCCTCTGACGAAAAAACCAAGCTGAAGCAGGAACTGATTCAGGTTCAATGCGCGCAAGCCCAGAAGCCGGGCTGATGCAGCATTGACGTCGCGCTATTCGGACTTGAACAACGCGGCCACGCGGCGCTTGGGCTTGATGTTGGCCGAGATGCTGCGCGCACCGTGACGCGCCGCAGCTTCCCAAGATGGCTTGACCTCGGAATCGGACTCTGCCACTGGCGGCGCTTCGTACGGCTTGTCAAAAAACGGATCGCGTGAAGGGGCTGACGGACGCGTGTAATCGCGGCGCTGGGGCCGCTCCGGGCGCGCAAACTGACCTTCGCGCGCCACGTCGCGCAGCGCACCGGCACGATGACTGCCGCGATGGGCATCGTCCTGCACGCCTTCGGCATACATGCGCCGGCCATCATTGATGCGGCCCTGTTTGCGGATGTCGGGCGCGTCTTCATCAAACTCGACGGCTTCAAGTTCGACCTTGATCTTCAGGAGCTTTTCGATGTCCGCCAGCAGTCGGGCATCGCTCTTGGAAACAAAACTCAGCGCCAGGCCAGCCGCGCCGGCGCGCCCGGTGCGTCCGATGCGGTGGACGTAGTCCTCGGCGTTGAACGGAATGTCGAAATTGAAAACCGCAGGCACGTCCTTGATGTCCAGCCCGCGCGCCGCGACATCGGTACAGACCAGCAGATCGACCTCGCCGCTCTTGAACGCTTCGAGCGCCTTGAGTCGCTCGTCCTGACTCTTGTCGCCATGCAGGGCCGTGGTTTTGAGCCCTTCGCGCTCAAGCGAGCGCGCGAGACGCGCACAACCGAGCTTGCTGTTGACAAAAACGAAGGCCTGCTTGAGCTCGCGCTGCTTGATCAACTGATGCAGGGCGTGGCGCTTGTCGTCATCACCGACGCTGTAGAAATGCTGCTCGACGGTGGACGCCGTGGCGTTGGAGCCGCCAACCTCGATCGTCACCGGGTCCTGCAAATAGCTGCTCGCCAGCCGTTTGATCTCAGGGGAAAAGGTGGCTGAAAACAGCAGCGTCGTGCGCTGCTTTGGCAGGAAACTCAGGATGCGCTGCAAATCGGGCAAAAAGCCAATATCGAGCATGCGGTCGGCCTCGTCGAGCACCACGTATTCAACCTGGTTCAGTACCGCGTTCTTGGCTTCAATGTGGTCCAGCAGCCGACCCGGCGTTGCCACCAAAATCTCAACGCCCTTCTTCAGCTCGATGGTCTGCGGTTTCATGTCCATGCCACCAAACACCACGGCACAGCGCAACTGGGTGTGCTTGGCGTAATCCTTGATCGCCTGCGCCACCTGATCCGCCAGCTCACGCGTGGGCAGCAGCACCAAAGCGCGCACCGGATGGCGCGCGGGGGAGGTCGAACTGCTCTCGTGCTTGAGCATGCGTTGCAGCAGCGGCAAGGAGAAGGCCGCCGTCTTGCCGGTGCCGGTTTGCGCTGCGCCCATGACGTCACGGCCCTGCAGCACCATCGGAATAGCCTGCGCCTGGATCGGGGTCATCGATTCGTAGCCGAGTTCAGCAACAGCACGGGCCAGCGGTGCGGCCAGTTGCAGATGGGAAAACGCCATCGGCAGGTTGTGGCGGGTCATGTCAACGCCAGTATCAGAGTTCAAATCGGTCATTCATAGCCAAAGTCAAATGCTATCAATCCGATAGCTGATCGCCCCGATGGATTGGGGCAAACCCCTATTATCCCCCAATTGGAGCGATTCAGGCGCGGGGCAGCGTGACCCCGACCTGACCCTGGTACTTGCCACCGCGGTCCTTGTACGAGGTTTCGCAGACCTCGTCGCTCTCGAAGAACAAGACCTGGGCACAGCCCTCGCCAGCGTAGATCTTGGCCGGCAGCGGTGTGGTGTTGCTGAATTCCAGCGTTACATAGCCTTCCCATTCGGGCTCGAACGGCGTGACGTTGACGATGATGCCGCAGCGCGCATAGGTGCTCTTGCCAAGGCAAATCGTGAGCACATTGCGCGGAATCCGGAAGTACTCCATGGTGCGCGCCAGTGCAAAACTGTTGGGCGGGATGATGCAACTGTCGCCATGAAAATCGACAAAACTCTTCTCATCGAAGTTCTTCGGGTCCACCACCGTGCTGTGGATATTGGTGAAGACCTTGAACTCGGGCGCGCAGCGGATGTCGTAGCCATAGCTGCTGGTGCCGTAGCTGATGATCTTGTGCCCATCGCGCTCGCGGATCTGACCCGGCTCAAACGGTTCGATCATGCCGGTGGTCTGCGCCATGCGGCGAATCCATTTGTCACTCTTGATGCTCATGAGATCACAACTCCTAGTTTGCCGAGATTGTAAGCAGGGCTTGCGAAATCACGGTTCGCTCAACCACCCGGTCATCCCCGAGCACAATCAAGGCGAACAGCAGTTCGTCCAGACTGTTGGCGCAGGTCGTGCGCCGTGCCAGAAGCGGCGTTGCTTGCGGATTGAGCACGACAAAATCGGCCTCACAGCCCGGCACCAGATTGCCGACCGTGCCAGCCAGACCCAGCGCCTGCGCCGCACCGGCCGTGTGCTGCCACCAAAGATGCTGCGGCGACAGCGACAGGGCCTGCTTGCCCCGCCCTTCGCGTCCAACGTAGTAAGCCGCCAGCATGGTGTGAAACGGACTGAAGCTGGTACCACCCCCCACATCACTGGCCAGGCCGTACCGAAAACCAGCGCGGTCCGCTGCCGCGTAGTCAAAATAGCCACTGCCCAGAAACAGATTGCTGCTCGGACAAACCGCTGCCGCCGCGCCGCTGGCACGCATCAGGGCCCGGTCCTGCTCGTCGAAGTGAAGGCAATGGGCATAGATGGCGCGTTCGCGCAGCAAACCGAAATCGCCGTAAGTGGCGAGGTAGCTGGCAGACGCGGGAAACAAGGCGCGCGCCCATTCAATTTCTTCGCGGTTCTCCGCCACATGCGACTGAATCCAGACATCGCCATAGCGCTCCGCGAGTTCACCGGCGCCGCGCAATTGGGCGTCGCTGCAACTCGGCGCAAAGCGCGGCGTGATCGCGTAACCCAGGCGGCCACAGCCGTGCCATTGCTGGATCAGTGCTTCAGAGTCGATCAGGCTTTGCTCGGTCGCATCGAAGCGGCCATCAGCCGACGCGCTATTGAGGGCAGCGGCCGGCGCGTGGCGGTCCATCAGGCACAGCCCCGTGATCAAACGCAGGCGCTGCTGCTGGGCCTGGGCAAACAGCGCATTGACCGATGCCCGGTGCGAACTGGCAAAGGCCAGCGCCGTGGTCACGCCATTGCGCAGCAACTCGGCGATGAAGAAGGTCGCCGACTCGGCACCATAGACCGGCTCCGAAAAACGACTTTCCTCAGGATAGGTATGATTTTCCAGCCATGGCAGCAGACCGTCGGCCGGCGAGGCAATGACATTGGTCTGCGGAAAGTGGATGTGCAGGTCGACAAAGCCGGGAGCGATGATGCGCCCCGGCAGGTGCTCGGTCAGTACATCCGGAAAACGTTGGCGCAATTCCTGGTACGACCCAAGCGCCTGCACACGCTGCGTGCCACTGGCATCCGGCCCGATCACGAGCAGGCCATCTTCCTCGTAAATCGCTGACTGCGCCGGTTCGCGCGCAGGGTCGAAACGCAGGATGGCGGCGCGGTAGGCTTTCATGGCCGCCAAGCTTAACCTGTGAACCGCCTATTCCATTTCCAAATCATTTCTGTCTAGGCGCGAAGCCGCAGACAGTGCTCCAGCACGGCAAGGCGAAGCAACAACGACAGAGATGGTTTAGAAATGGAATCAGGGCAGCTTGCCCTGCACGCCTTGCACCAGCCAGTTCATGCCCAGAATCTGCGCGTCGCTCAGACTCTGGCCGGCGGCAATGACTTCGCGCCCTTCGTTGTCCAGCACCGCTTGCCGCGCACGAAACGGTTGCAGTTTGCCCGACGCAATGTCCTTCTGCCGCGCCAGCACTTCCTGCTGCACGGCCGCGGGCACGGCAGAACCAAAGCCTTCGACGCGGATCATGCCCTCGCGCACACCACCCCAAACATTGCCGCTCTTCCAGGTGCCGTCGAGCACGGCGCGCGCGCGCTGCGTGTAATAGCTGCCCCACTGGTGCGTGACGGCCAGAATCTGCGCGTCGGGCGCAATTTTTCGCATATCCGAGTGGTAAGCGATGGCCAGCTTGCCGCGCTCCTGCGCCGCCGCCATGATCGCCGACGACGCGGTATGAAAGGCGATCACGTCCACGTCCTGGTTGAACAGCGTCATGGCCGCATCACGCTCACGCGTCGGGTCGAACCAGGTGCCCAACCAGACCACCTTGACCTGCGCCTTCGGGTTCACCGAGCGCATGCCCAGCATGAAGGCATTGATGCCCTGCACCACCTCCGGAATCGCAAAGCCCGCGACATAACCCGCCACGTTGGTCTTCGTCATGCGACCCGCTGCGATGCCGGAAAGGTAGCGCCCCTCGTAATAGCGTGCGTTGGCCGCCGCCACATTGGGCGCGGTCTTGTAGCCGGTGATCGACTCGAATTTCACCGCCGGAAATTCCTGCGCCACCTTGAGCGTGGGCTCCATGTAGCCAAAGCTCGGCGTGAAAATCAACTGGTGGCCCATGGCCGCAAGGTCGCGGATCACGCGCTCGGCGTCCGGCCCTTCGGCCACATTCTCGACATAGGTCGTCTTGACCTTGTTGCCCAGCGCGGCATCGAGCGCCAGACGTCCTTCTTCATGCTGGCGCACCCAGCCGGCATCGGCCAGCGGCACCACGTAGACAAAGCCGATCTTCAAAGGCTTGTCCGCAGTGGCGGGTGCAGCAGGGGTTTGCGAAAAAACGGGGGAAATGCAACAGGCGACCGCAAGCGCGGCCACGAGGTTTTTATACATGGTAGTCCTCTACATGGCTCCGAAACAAAAAAGCAAGGCCCGCCGGAGCAGCGGGCCTTGGTTCCTATTTTAGCGGGGCGTCAGGCGAAGGTCTCAAAGCATGCCTGCAACTGATCCAGGTACTGTCGCTTTTGCGCCTCGTCGATGAAGCTGGCCTCGAAACTGTTGCGGGCCAGTTGCCAGGCGTGCTGCGCCGTCAAACCGAGGGCGGCAAAGGTCTGGGTGAAGTTCTGGTTCACGTAACCGCCAAAGTACGCCGGGTCATCCGAATTGACCGTGGCCACAATGCCGGCTTCGAGCAATTGCCCCAGCCTGTGCTCGGCCAGCGTCGGAACGACACGCAGCTTGAGGTTCGAGAGCGGGCACACCGTCAGCGGGATGCGGTCGTGCGCCAGACGCGCCATCAGGCTCGCGTCCTGCACCGCCTGCACGCCGTGGTCAATGCGCTCGACCTTGAGCACGTCGAGCGCGCTCCAGATGTAGGCCGGCGGGCCCTCTTCACCCGCGTGCGCCACCAGCCGAAAGCCCAGGGCGCGGGCACGGGCGAAAACGCGGGCGAATTTTTCCGGCGGATGACCCATCTCACTCGACGCCAGACCAATACCCAGCAGCAGGTCGCGCTGTGGCAGGACTTGCTCCAGACACTCGAACGCTTCGCGCTCACTCAAGTGGCGCAGAAAGCACAGGATCAGGCCCGTGCTGATGCCCAACTCGGTGCCGGCATCGACACAAGCCCGGTGCAGGCCGCTGATCACGACCTCGGCGCTGACACCGTGGCCGGTATGGGTCTGGGTATCGAAGAAGATTTCCGCGTGCAGCACATTGTCTGCGGCGGAGCGCTGCAGATAAGCGTGCGCCATGTCGTAGAAATCCTGCTCGGTACGCAGCACCAGTGTGCCGGCATGGTAGATGTCGAGAAAGCTTTGCAGGTTGTCGAACACATAGGCGCTGCGCAGCGCTTCCACGTCAGGGTAGGGCAGCGTCAGCCCATTGCGCTGCGCCAGCGCAAACATCAGTTCGGGCTCGAGCGAACCTTCGATATGCATGTGCAATTCCGCCTTGGGCATGCGACGCAACAATTCGGGCAGTCGCTCTGGCGCCACCGGCTTGACTTTCAGCATGACAATCATCCTTGGTTTTCGGCCCATGAAGTGCCGGCACACCATTGTGCACAGATTGATCCGCGCAGCGAGGCACAATGGCTGATTGAGCCCCAACGCAAGCCACCCATGAACCCAGCAAAAACCAGCGAACTGAACCACTTTTTCGAACAGCACGGCATCCGCGATGTCGAATGCATCTTTGCCGACATCTCGGGCTACCCGCGCGGCAAGCTGATGCCGGCGTCTGCCTTTGCCGCCGGCGCCGAGTTGCGCATCGCGCAGGCCATTCCGATGCAAGCCGTCACCGGCGACTACTCGGACGACGCTATCTTTCCGCAGTCGGACCCGGACCTGCACCTGCGGCCCGACTACAGCACAGTCAAGCTCTCACCCTGGTCCAGCGTGCCACGCGCCATGGCGATTCATGACTGCATTGAACTCGACGGCACGCCCTGCGTCTTTGCCGGGCGTTCCTTGCTCGAGACGGTGCTGGCGCGCTACCAGGCACAAGGGCTCACGCCCGTGGTAGCGCCCGAGATCGAGTTCTACCTGACCGCGCCCAACGCTGACCCGAACCAGGCACTGCAAGCGCCAGCGACACGCAACGGCCGTACCGAAGCCGGCCAGTCGGCCTTCAGTCTGAACATGCAGAATGAACTCGCGCCGTTCTGGGATGCGTTTCGCAGCGCCCTGGACACCCTGGGCGTACGCGCCGACACCTGGATCCACGAAGTCGGGCCGACCCAGTACGAGATCAACCTACAGCATGGCAACGCGCTGGCGGTGGCGGATCAGGCCTTTTTGTTCAAGTATGCGGCCAAGGAAATTGCGATCCAGCACGGCCTCAATGCCGTCTTCATGGCCAAGCCGATCGCCGGCGCGGCCGGCAGTTCCATGCACCTGCACCAGAGCGTGATCGATACCAGCGGGCGCAATATCTTCAGCCAGGAAGACGGCACCGAGAGCGCGCGCTTTGGTCACTTCATCGGCGGACTGCAGGCCTACGGCACCGACCTGATGCTGATCTTTGCGCCCTTCATCAACTCGTACCGACGCTTTGTCAAACTCAGCCAGGCGCCAATCAACCTGAACTGGGCCTACGATAACCGCACCACCGGCTTGCGCATTCCGCACAGCGCAGCGGCGGCGCGCCGGGTCGAGAACCGCGTCGCTGGCGCCGATGCGAATCCCTATCTGGCCATCGCCGCCTCGCTCGCCGCTGGTCTGGCCGGCATGGACGAGGCCCTCATGCCCGACGCGCCGCTGTCCCCCGTCGACAACGCCTACGAGCTCGGGCACGCGCTGCCGCGCAGCTACCTTGCCGCGCTCGAAAAAATGCAGCACAGCGTGGCGGCGCGGCGTCTGCTGGGTGACGCTTTCGTGACCGGTTACTGCGCTGTCAAGGCACTCGAATATGAGAGCTACCTGCACGAGATCAGCGCCTGGGAACGGCGCTTTCTGCTGCCCCAAGTCTAAAAAAGCGCCCGCGTTGCGATACGATATTTCAGGCGTACAAAAACACAGAGGAGATGCATCATGCGCAAGATATTCAAGTGGTTCGCCATCGGCCTGCCGGTCCTGATCGTTCTCGCCCTCGGCGGCGGCTACTTTTATCTGCGCGCGGCGGGACAAGCGCAGGTCGACGGCAACATGAAGCTGGTCGGACTGAGCGCGCCGGTTACCGTGCTGCGTGACGAGCTTGGTATTCCCTACATCTTTGCCGGCAACACACCGGACTTGATTCGCGCCCAGGGCTTTGTCACGACACAAAACCGGCTGCTGCAGATGGAGCTGTTTCGCGCCAGCTGGCGCGGCGAACTGGCCGCCACTTTCGGCGCCGATGTCCTGCCCTCTGACATTCGCATGCGCGTGCTGGGCATCAGCCGCAACGGCGAGCGCCACGCCGCCAAGCTCGACGCCGAGGCCCGCGCCTGGCTGCAGTATTACGTCGACGGCGTCAACGGCTATGTGCAGTCCTATCCGTCGGACCTGCCGATTGAGCTCAAACTGGCCGGCCTCAAGCCCCGGCCCTGGAGCGTGACCGACCTGGTCACGCTTGTCCACTTTGTGCACTACACGCACTCGACCAATTTCAAGGCAGAGGTTGTCGCACAAAAACTGATGGACAAGCTCGGCCTGGAGCGGGCGCGCGAGATCTTTCCGCTGACCCTCAACCCCGACTGGTCAGCCGAGGCCAAGAGCAAGGCCGTGGCAGCCCTGCAGCGCGCGCCCGGCACAACGCCCGACAACTGGGCGCAGCTCGACGTCAAATGGAGCGACCTGAGCGTGGCGCCGGAGACCTTGAACCATCAGGGGCTCGGTTCCAACAACTGGGCGGTCGGCCCGTCGCGCTCGGCCTCGGGCAAGGCCATGGTCTCGAACGATCCGCATCTGGACAGTCGCATCCTGCCCGGCAACTGGCACCCAATCGGGTTGTTTTCTCCGGAGGTGCAGGCCGTCGGCGCGGCCCTGCCCGGCATGCCCGGCATTCTGGTGGGCCGCACCAAGCATGTGGCTTTCGGCGTCACCAATGCCTATGGCGACGTGCAGGATTTGTACGTCGAAACCATCGACCCGAAAGACCCCAATCATTACCTCGACGGCGGCAAGAGCGTCGCCTTCGACGTGGTGAACGAAACGATCCAGATCAAGGACAAGGCCGCACCCGGCGGCATGCGCGAGCAGGCGCTCAAAATCCGCTACACCAAACGCGGCCCTGTCATCAGCGACCATCCGGGCATGGGCCCCAAGGGCGACAAGCTGCTGGTGCTGCGCTCGACCGACGCCGAGGTACTCGCGCCGATGATCGGCAACGAACACATGCTCACGGCGCCTGACACCGCCGCCTTCGACCGCGAGGTGCAGAAGGTCGACCTGATGATGTTCAATTTTGTCTTCGGCGACGATCAGGGCAACATCGCACACCGTGCCAGCGGCGCCGTGCCGATCCGCATCGGCGCCGATGGCGGCTACCCGCGCCTGCCGGCCAAGGACGGCAGCGACGACTGGACCGGCTTCATCCCGAAGGACCGCATGCCAGGCATGCTCAATCCGG
>CAIXNB010000078.1 GCA_903920695.1 uncultured beta proteobacterium | reverse complement strand
GCGTGCGGTCGAGTTCGGCCAGTGTTCGGCGCAGTTCCTCGTTTTGGGACTCGAGCTCGATCTGGTTCAGGCGCAGGTCGTTCAGGGCTTGTGCCAGGGGTTCGAGCGCTTGCGGCAAGCCGGGTGCCGCATCGTGCAGCGCCGCTTCGGCCCGCTGACGCAGGCTTAGCGTCGGCCTGCGTCCGGTGGCATCGGCGTTTGGCGCTGTCTTGTGTTCTTTCTCCACCATCCCGCCCTCATCGTTGAAACAAAAATTTTTGGTTCACCCTGAGCGCAAGTTCAGCCACTACAACCGATTTTGTTTGGAAAATATTTTAACGTACAAATTATCATGTTGCCAATGGGTTTGAATTGGGTTTGCACGGGCCGCCTTTACGCTATCTGGGTGACGCGCATCGTTCCAGGTCGATAGCTCCCACCCGCGCCGCCACGACGGCGCCGGGCTCGGTTTGTCGCTCGCGCGCAAGTTCGCCGAGTTGATGGGCGGCACTGTGGGTGTTCAAGGCCAAGCCGGGCAGGGCTTGCGTTTCTGGCTTCGCGCTCAGGCCTTGGCGCAAACCGCAGACATAGCTCTCGCTATGGCGAGGATTTGCAACGACGCCATGGGCGCGAAGGCGCACTTTCATGTTTCGACACCTCTGTGTCGGAGCACTAACGCAGAAGGCCGAGCGCAAACGGCAGGCTCAGCATGCCCAGCAGCGTCGACAGGGTCACGAGGCCGGCCACATAACCGCCGTCGTAGCCCATGCGCGCCGCCAGTACGTAGCAGCTCGGGGCGGTCGGCAAAGCGGAAAAAGCCAGTAGCACCGTGGTTTGAAGCGGGTCCAGGTGAAAGGCGCGGGCAAAACCCATGGCCAGCAGTGGCAGCAGACAATGCCGGATCGTCAGCAGCGCCACGGCCAGGCCCTTGGCGCGACCGAGGGCACCGAACTGCATGCCAGCGCCGGCCGCCATCAGGCCCAGCGCCAGCGATGCGCCACCGATGCGGCTGACGGTGGGCTCGATCCAGGACGGCAGGCTCAAACCCAGCAGGTTCGCTGCCAGGCCCGAAGCGGTTCCGATGATGAGCGGGTTGCGCAGCAATTCGCGCAAGAAACCGCGCTGTGCATGGCGTGCCATCGGCCAGACGGCGCCGACGTTGAACAGTGGTACGCAGACGCCGATCAGGATCGCAATCAGCAGCAAACCTTGTGGGCCCGCAAGGCGATCAGCCAGGGCCAGACCGATGAAGGAGTTGAAGCGAAACGCGACTTGCGCGCTGGCCGCATGCTCGCGCCGTGCAATGTGGTGTCCGAGCCAGGGCCAGTGGGGAATGGAATAGGCCAGCGCAATGCCGCACAGGCCCACAGCCCAGCCGGCCCCGATCAGGCTCGAAGCCGCGCTGACATCGAGTGGGCTCTTGATGATGGAATGGAACAGCAGAACTGGGAAGAATAGGAAATAGACCAGGGTTTCGACCTGCGCCCAGACGTTGCGCCCGAGCGCAGTAAAGCGGCAGATCAGGTAGCCGCACAGAATCAGTGAGAAGTCGGGAAATAACAGCTGGGCAAAATTCACCCGGCGAGAATACCAGTGAAACACGCCGAGCCGGGTTTGCCCCTAGTCGTCTGCCATTCATACCGCGGGCCGAGGGGGTTAACATGTGTGGTTGTTGCCATTGCAAACCGAACCCAGAGGAGTGAACCCATCGTGTACCGTCGAATCCTATCTACCATCAGTCTGCTGGCGCTGGCCGGTTCTGCCCTGGCGCAGGGTTATCCGAACAAGGTCATCAAGCTGCAAGTGCCGTTTGCACCGGGCGGCACCACCGACATCATTGCCCGCACCATCTCGGATGCGCTGGGCAAAGCTCTGGGGCAACCGGTGCTGGTTGAAAACCGCGCCGGTGGCGGCGGCATCATCGGCGCCAATGAGATTGCCAAGGCGGCACCCGATGGCTATACGCTGGGTCTTGCCACTGTGTCGACGACAGCCGCCAACCCGGCCATCAACCCGCGCACACCGTACAACCCGTTGACCGACTTCACGCCGATCATCAACATCGCGGCCACGCCGAATGTGATCGCGGTGCATCCGAGTTTCCCGGCCAAGGACTACAAGGGCTTCGTCGCCGAGTTGAAGAAGAACCCCGGCAAGTACTCCTATTCGTCGTCCGGCACCGGCGGCATCGGGCACCTGCAGATGGAGTTGTACAAGAATCTGAGCGGTACTTTCGTTACCCATATTCCGTACCGTGGCGCTGGTCCGGCGCTCAATGACACGGTCTCGGGCCAGGTGCCCATGACCTTCGACAACATGCCGTCGGCGCTGCCCTTCATCCTGTCGGGCCGCCTCGTAGCGGTAGTGGTGGCCGCGCCGCAGCGCTTGCCGCAATTGCCCAATGTGCCGACTTTCAAAGAAATCGGTCTGGAGCCGGTCAATCGCATGGCCTATTACGGCATCTATGGCCCCAAGGGCCTGCCCCGGGAGGTCGTGGACAAGATCAACGCCAGCGTGCGCAAGGCACTGGAAGACCCGGTGGTGAAGAAGCGTATCGAAGACACCGGCTCCATCATCATTGCCAATACGCCCGAGCAGTTTGCGGCGCAGATCAAGGCTGAATTCGACGTCTACAAGAAAGTGGTCGAGTCGGCTCATCTGCGGCTGGATTAAGCGGCGCCCGCCGACTACGTCATGGCGGGCGAGGCGCTGATCGATGCCTTCATCGACGCTCTGTGGCTGGAAGAGGGTTTGTCAAAGAACACACTCTCTGCCTATCGGCGCGATCTCACGCTCTATGCCGCATGGCTGGCCGAACGCCAGTGCATCCTGACTGACACGGCGCAGACCGATCTCGACGCCTATTTTTCGGCGCGCCATTCGACCAGCAAAGCCACTACCGCAAACCGGCGACTGACCGTCTTCAAGCGCTATTTTCACTGGGCGTTGCGCGAACACCTGATCAGTGCGGACCCGACGCTCAAACTGCAGGCAGCGCGTCAGGCACTGCGCGTGCCCAAGACCCTGACCGAGGCGCAGGTCGAGGCCCTTCTCAATGCGCCCGACAGCAACACCGCACTGGGCGTGCGTGACCGCACCATGCTTGAACTGATGTACGCCAGCGGTCTGCGTGTGAGTGAACTGGTGACGCTCAAGGTGTTCAACGTCAGCCTGTCGGAAAACGTGCTGCGCGTCTTTGGCAAAGGCAACAAGGAGCGCCTGGTGCCGTTCGGTGAGGTCGCCAGCGAATGGATCAAGCAGTACCTGGCCGAGGCGCGTCCGAGCCTGCTGGCGGGTCGGCAGACCGACGATTTGTTTGTGACCTATCGCGGACCCAAGGCCGGCAGCGCGATGAGCCGCGTCATGTTCTGGATGATTGTCAAGAAGCAGGCCCTGCGCGCCGGCATCACAGCGCCGCTGTCACCGCATACCCTGCGCCACGCCTTTGCCACCCATCTGCTCAACCACGGCGCCGATCTGCGCGCCGTGCAGATGCTGCTCGGACATGCCGACATTTCAACCACGACAATTTATACCCATGTTGCGCTGGAACGGCTCAAGCTGCTGCATGCCCGGCATCATCCGCGCGGCTGAACGAATTCAACTCGACTTTCAAAGAAGGAATTGACATGGCGATTTACGAACTTGATGGCATAGTCCCCCAAATTGCCGAATCGGTCTGGGTCGCCGACAGCGCCCAGGTGATGGGCAACGTTGAATTGGCAGAGGACGCGAGCGTCTGGTTTGGCACGGTCATACGCGGCGACACCGAAATTATCCGCATTGGGCAACGCACCAACATTCAGGATTCAAGCGTGCTGCACGCCGATATTGGGAAACCGTTGACAATCGGCGACGATGTAACGGTCGGCCACAAGGTCATGCTGCATGGCTGCACGATCGGTGAGGGCAGCCTGATTGGCATTGGTGCCATCGTTCTCAATGGTGCCAGGATCGGCAAGGCTTGTATCGTAGGCGCCGGATCGCTGGTCACCGAAGGCAAGGAATTTCCCGATGGTTCCATGATCATGGGCAGTCCGGCCAAGGTTGTGCGCCAACTCAGTGCCGAGCAGATGGCGGGCCTGCGTCTCGCCGCCCAGGGCTACGTTGGCAACGCGCGTCGTTTTCGCGATGGTTTGAACAAGGTCGGATGACTGGCATCGTTGTTTGATGTTTTGAAGCTGAAGGAAATAGTGCGTGTCAGAAATTCACAAGTTCTTGTTTGATGGCCTGCCGGTGCGCGGCGTGCTGGTGCGCCTGACCGACGCCTGGACCGAAATCCTGCAGCGCCGTGCCAGCGCCAGCAAGGCCGGTGCCTACCCGCTGCCGGTGCAGAACCTGCTCGGTGAAATGGTCGCGGCGGCCACGCTGATGCAGGCCAATATCAAGTTCAACGGTGCGCTGATCCTGCAGATCTTCGGCGATGGCCCGGTCAAGCTTGCCGTGGCGGAAGTTCAACCTGATTTCGGTTTGCGCGCGACCGCCACCGTCATCGGTGACATCGCGCCGCAGGCCCGCTTGAGCGAACTGGTCAATGTCGGCAACGAGGGCAAATGCGCGATCACGCTCGACCCCAAGAGCCGCCTGCCGGGGCAGCAACCGTATCAGGGTGTGGTGCCCCTGTTTGGCGATCAGCGTGAGAAGATCGAGGACCTGAGCAAGGTGCTGGCGCATTACATGCTGCAAAGCGAGCAACTTGATACCACGCTGGTGCTGGCGGCCGATGACAAGCTGGCGGCCGGGCTGCTGATACAGCGTCTGCCGCTCGAAGGCACAGGCAACCTGGCCGGCGGCCAGCGCAACGAGGACGAAATCGGTGTCAACGAAGACTACAAGCGCATCGCCATTCTGGCGGCTAGCCTCAAGCGCGAGGAACTCCTGACCCTGGACGTGGATACCATTTTGCGGCGTCTGTTCTGGGAAGAGCCGCTGACGCGTTTCGAGCCGCTGACGGGCGATGCCGGTCCGCATTTTTCCTGCACCTGCGGCCGCGAACGTGTCAGCCGGATGATTCTGGGACTGGGCCAACCCGAGGCGCAAAGCATTCTGGCTGAGCGCGGCCAGGTCGAGGTGGGGTGCGACTTTTGCGGTGCGCAATACCGCTTCGATCCGATTGACGTGGCGCAGATTTTTCGCAAGGCGGGCGATGTGCCGCCGGCGAGTGAGCGGGTGCAGTAGAGCGTTGACCAATTGACCGCGTCATGCCGGACTTGATCCGGCATCCATGGCTTTTGCACCCTGGATTGCGGGTCGAGGCCCGCAATGACAATCCATGGATGCAATGACATCGCGATTTACTTGCCCGGCTTGATTTGGACGTAGATTTCGTTGGCCTTGACCATGCCGAGTTCGAGGCGGGCTTTTTCCTCGACCATTTCCAGCCCTTCTTTCAGGTCTCGAACCTCGGCTGCGAGTCGATCGTTGGCGAGTTGCGCCTGTTCGTTTTGTTGCTTCTGCGCATTGATCTGATCCTGCAGGCGCGCCACTGCCGGCACGCTGCCCCGGCCAAACCACAGCTGTGCCTGCACGATGACGAGCAGGCAGAGCAGGGCGACAGGAACCAGACGCCGGCCCACAGCGTTCTCTAGCGCAGGTTGTAGAAGGCCGCGCGGCCCGGGTAGCTGGCGATGTCGCCCAGGTCTTCCTCGATGCGCAGCAACTGGTTGTACTTGGCCATGCGGTCCGAGCGGCTCAAGCTGCCGGTCTTGATCTGGCCGGCATTGGTGCCGACGGCGAGGTCGGCGATGGTTGAATCTTCGGTCTCGCCCGAGCGATGGCTGATGACGGCGGTGTAGCCGGCGCGCTTTGCCATCTCGATGGCGGCAAAGGTTTCGGTCAGGGTGCCGATCTGGTTGATCTTGATCAGGATCGAATTGGCGATGCCCTTGTCGATGCCTTCCTTGAAGATCTTGGTGTTGGTGACGAACAGGTCGTCGCCCACGATCTGCACTTTCTTGCCCAGGCGATCCGTCAGGATCTTCCAGCCGTCCCAGTCACCTTCGCTCATGCCGTCCTCGATGCTGATGATCGGGTATTTGTCGACCCAGTTCGCCAGCACGTCGGTCCATTCCTGCGACGTCAGAATCAGGCCTTCGCCTTCGATGTGGTACTTGCCGTCCTTATAGAACTCGCTGGCCGCGCAGTCCAGGCCGAGGGCGATCTGCTCGCCGGCGACGAAGCCGGCGGCGTCGATGGCTTGCAGAATCAATTCAATCGCCGCTTCGTGGCCGGCGACGTTTGGAGCGAAGCCGCCTTCGTCGCCGACTGCCACGCTGATGCCCTTGTCGTGCAGGATTTTCTTCAGCGCATGGAACACCTCGGCACCGTAGCGCAGGGCTTCGCGAAAGCTCGGGGCGCCGAGCGGGATGATCATGAACTCCTGGATGTCGAGGTTGTTATTGGCGTGCGCGCCACCATTGACCACGTTCATCATCGGCACCGGCATCTGCATGCCGCCCATGCCGCCGAAGTAGCGGTACAGCGGCAGGCCCGATTCTTCGGCTGCCGCGCGCGCTACCGCCATCGACACCGCCAGCATGGCGTTGGCGCCAAGGCGCGACTTGTTCTCGGTACCGTCGAGGTCGATCAGCGTCTTGTCGAGGAAGGCCTGCTCGGAGGCGTCGAGGCCGAGCACGGCTTCGGAGATTTCGGTGTTGATGTGTTCCACCGCCTTGAGCACGCCCTTGCCCAGGTAGCGGCTCTTGTCGCCGTCGCGCAGCTCGATCGCTTCGCGGCTGCCGGTGGACGCGCCGGAGGGCACGGCGGCGCGGCCCATGGTGCCCGATTCAAGCAGAACGTCGCACTCGACGGTGGGGTTGCCGCGTGAATCCAGGATTTCGCGGCCTACGATGTCAACAATTGCGCTCATGGTTTTCTTTCAGTAACAAAATAAAAATTCAAAAAAAGTTTTTCCTTGGATGGCGGTGCAGCAGGCGCTGGGGCATTTCGTTAAACGCCTTCGACGATGAGCATGCGCATGATCGCCGCACCCTGACGCGCCGCTCGCGCCTTGCCGTATTCGGGCGAGGCGTCAAAGGCACGGGCCGCGGCAACGCTCGCGAATTTCAGGACGACCAGCCGATCCGGAACCCAGTCGCCCTCAATCACTTCGACCTGGCCGCCGCGCACGCAGATTTCTGCGCCGTGCGCCAGCATGGCGGCACTCGACCATTTTTTGTACTCTTCGTACTGAACCGGGTTGGTGACGCTCACGTTGGCAATGATGTAGGAGCTGCTCATGGTTCAGACTCCAAAACTGTCTTCCAGAAAACCGAACTTCTTGGTCGCGGCATCGAGTGCGACCAAGGTCTCCAGCAAGGCCCGCATGTGCTTGAGCGGCACGGCGTTGGGGCCGTCGCTCATGGCTTTCGAAGGATCGGGGTGGGTTTCCATGAAGAGGCCGGCGACGCCGACCGCTACCGCTGCGCGCGCCAGCACCGGCACCATCTCGCGTTGGCCGCCGCTGCTCGTGCCCTGGCCACCGGGCAGTTGCACCGAGTGCGTGGCATCGAACACCACCGGCGCGCCGGTCTCGCGCATGATGGCCAGCGAGCGCATGTCAGAGACCAGGTTGTTGTAGCCAAAACTGGCGCCGCGTTCGCAGGCCATGAAGTTGTCTTCTTCGAGCCCCGCTTCACGCGCGGCGGCGCGCGCCTTGTCGATCACGTTCTTCATGTCGTGCGGTGCGAGGAACTGGCCCTTCTTGATGTTGACCGGCTTGCCCGACTGCGCCACGGCGCGGATGAAATCGGTTTGGCGGCACAAAAAGGCCGGTGTCTGCAGCACATCGACGACCGAGGCCACTTGTGCAATCTGTTCTTCGGAATGGATGTCAGTCAGCACCGGCACTTGCAATTCGCGTTTGACTTTGGCCAGGATTTCCAGGCCTTTGTCGATGCCGGGGCCGCGAAAGGTGCTGCCCGAGGAGCGGTTTGCCTTGTCGAAGCTGCTCTTGAAAATGAAGGGGATGCCCAGGCTGTCGGTGATTTCTTTGAGCGTGCCCGCTGTGTCCATCTGCAACTGCTCGGACTCGATGACGCACGGACCGGCGATTAAAAAGAAGCGATGTTCCAGACCGACCTCAAACCCGCACAGTTTCATGCGACGGCCTTCAGGTTGCGCGTGCTGGTCTGGTGTTCCAGCGCGGCCTTGATGAAGGCATTGAACAGTGGGTGCCCATTCCAGGGCGTTGACTTGAACTCCGGGTGGAATTGCACGCCGATGAACCAGGGATGCACGGTCTGCGGGAGTTCGACGATCTCGGTCAGATGCTCGCGTTGCGTCAGGGCTGAAATCACGAGTCCGGCCTTGCGCAGGGTGTCGAGGTATTTCACGTTCGCTTCATAGCGGTGGCGGTGCCGTTCGGTGACGACGTCGCCGTAAATCTTGTGCGCTAACGTGTTCTTGACGACATCGGAACTCTGGGCCCCCAGGCGCATGGTGCCGCCGAGGTCGGAGTTCTCGTCGCGCGTCTTGATGCTGCCGTCTTCGTCTTCCCATTCGTTGATCAGCGCAATCACCGGGTTGTGCGTCTCGGGTTCGAACTCGGTGCTGTTGGCGCCTTCGAGGCCGGCGACATGGCGCGCGAATTCGATGGTCGCTACCTGCATGCCCAGGCAGATGCCCAGGTAGGGCGTCTTGTTCTCGCGTGCAAAGCGGGCGGCGCAGATCTTGCCTTCGATGCCGCGCTTGCCGAAGCCGCCGGGCACCAAAACCGCGTCGAACTTCGCCAGTTGCGAGACGTTGTCAGGCGTGAGATTTTCTGAATCGATGTAGCCAATCTTGACGCGCACATGGTTCTTCATGCCGGCGTGGCGCAGGGCTTCGTTGAGCGACTTGTAGCTGTCGCTCAGGTCGACGTACTTGCCGACCATTGCGATGCTGACTTCGCCTTTCGGGTGTTCGGTTTCAAAGACCAGATCGTCCCAGCGCTTCAGGTTGGCCGGATGTGTGTTCAGGCGCAGCTTGTCGCAGATCAGGCCATCAAGCCCCTGCTCGTGCAGCATGCGCGGCACCTTGTAAATGGTGTCCACGTCCCACATCGAGATCACGCCCCAGTCGGGTACGTTGGAAAAGAGCGAAATTTTTTCGCGCTCTTCGTCGGGGATCGGGCGGTCGGCGCGGCAGATCAGCGCGTCGGCCTGGATGCCGATCTCGCGCAACTGCTTGGCCGTGTGCTGGGTCGGCTTGGTTTTGAGCTCGCCCGCTGCGGCGATCCAGGGCACATAGCTCAAATGCACAAAGGCCGAGTTGTTATGCCCCATTTTCAGGCTCATCTGGCGCACAGCTTCCAGAAACGGCAGGGACTCGATGTCACCGACGGTGCCGCCAATCTCGACGATTGCCACATCCACTGCATCAGGCGTGCCCATGCCAGCGCCGCGCCGGATGAAGTCCTGGATTTCATTGGTGACGTGCGGAATCACCTGCACCGTCTTGCCCAGGTAGTCACCGCGGCGTTCCTTCTCCAGCACGCTCTTGTAGATCTGGCCGGTGGTGAAATTATTGGCCTTGCGCATGCGTGTCTCGACGAAGCGCTCATAGTGGCCCAAGTCCAGATCGGTCTCGGCACCGTCGTCGGTCACGAAGACCTCGCCATGCTGAAACGGCGACATGGTGCCGGGGTCGACATTGAGGTAGGGATCGAGCTTGATCAAAGTGACTTTGAGGCCTCGCGACTCCAGAATCGCAGCTAAGGAGGCTGAGGCAATTCCCTTACCCAGGGAAGACACCACACCGCCGGTGACGAAGACAAATTTGGTCATGTCAGAGTGAGCGCGAAGCTCATTCGGTTGGAAATGGGGATTATACGAGCGAGCGACGGGTCGCCCGTGTTTGGATCGTCATTGCGAGGAGCGAAGCGACGCGGCAATCCATGCAGTTTGAATTCATGGATCGCCACGCTGCGCTCGCGATGACGGGGAAGAAGGATGGCCAAAAGTGTTCTGCTACATTGCAACCCATGAATGATCTTGCTGGAAAACACATTGTTCTGGGCCTGACCGGCGGCATTGCCTGCTACAAGGCGGCCGAATTGTGCCGCGCCCTGGTCAAAGAGGGTGCGACGGTGCAGGTCGTGATGACTGAGGCGGCGCAGCAGTTCATCACGCTGGTCACCATGCAAGCGTTGAGCAACCGTCCCGTCTACAGCTCGCAGTGGGACGCGCGTGAACCCAATAACATGGCGCATATCAACCTGAGCCGCGAAGCCGACGCCATCCTGATCGCGCCGGCCAGCGCCGATTTCATGGCCAAGCTGTTGCACGGTCGGGCCGACGATTTGCTGAGCCTGCTGTGCCTGGCGCGCCCACCGCAGACCGTGCCGCTGCTGCTGGCACCGGCCATGAACCGCGAGATGTGGGCACACCCGGCGACGCAACGCAACGTGGACCAACTGCGCGCCGATGGCGCCACAGTGCTGGATGTGGGCAGCGGTGAGCAAGCCTGCGGCGAAACCGGCGACGGCCGCATGCTGGAGGCGAAGGAACTGCTGGACGACCTGATTGCCTTTTTTCAGCCCAAGCCCCTGTTTGGCCAGCACGTGCTGGTGACAGCCGGGCCGACCTACGAGGCGATTGATCCGGTGCGCGGCATTACCAACCTGTCGAGCGGGAAGATGGGTTTCGCGATTGCCCGCGCGGCGCGCGAGGCTGGCGCCCAGGTCACGCTGGTGGCGGGCCCGGTGCATCTGCCGACGCCGCGCGGCGTGAGCCGCGTTGACGTGACATCGGCACGCGACATGCTCGAAGCGACGCTGACGAGAGTGCCCGCGGCCAGTGTCTTCATCGCCACGGCGGCCGTGGCGGATTGGCGTCCCGCCAATGCCGCTGGTCAGAAGATCAAGAAAGACGGCTCGGGTGCGGCGCCGATGCTCAGCTTCGTCGAAAACCCGGACATCCTGGCCACACTGGCGCAGTCGCCACGCGCGCGTGCCGGTGATCTGTTCTGTGTCGGCTTCGCTGCCGAGAGCCACGACCTGCTGCGCCACGCGCAGGCCAAGCGTGCGCGCAAAGGCGTGCCGCTGCTGGTCGGCAATATCGGCCCGGCTACCTTCGGCCAGGATGACAACGCGCTGCTGTTGATCGACGCCGCCGGCAGCAAGGAACTGGCGCTTGAGAGCAAGCTGGCACTCGCGCGCAAACTAATGGCTGAAGTTGCGATGCGGATCAGCGCGAAAGACAAAGCATGATGAAGATCGATGTCAAGATCATGGACCAGCGCATGGCCTCTCAGTTGCCCGCCTATGCGACGGCCGGCAGCGCCGGGCTCGATTTGCGCGCCTGTCTGAATGAACCGCTGACGCTGGGCGCGAACGCCTGGCAACTGGTGCCGACCGGCATTGCGATCTACCTAAAGGACCCCGGCTATGCCGCCATCATCCTGCCGCGCTCGGGCCTGGGCCACAAGCACGGCATCGTGCTGGGCAATCTGGTGGGGCTGATCGACAGCGACTACCAGGGGCAGTTGATGGTCAGCGCCTGGAACCGCAGCGACACGCCGTTCACCATAGCGCCGATGGAGCGCATTGCGCAACTCGTGATCGTGCCGGTGCTGCAGGCGCAGTTCAACGTGGTAGCCGAATTCCCGGCCAGCGAACGCGGCGAGGGTGGCTACGGCTCGACGGGGAAAGCCTGATCAATGCCGCGTCTCGTTGCCCGGTGTCGTCGCGTGCAGCGGCTGCACGCGAAAGAAGCCGGTGCCGGCTGAGCCGCGCCCGATTTCTTCTTCAGTCGCTTCGCGCACCGCTTCCACCTTCAGCGAGAGGCGCAGCGCGATGCCGGCTAGCGGATGGTTGGCGTCGAGCACGATGTGCTCGGGGTAGATGTCGGTCACGGTGTAAAGCACGTCGCGTGGCGCGTCGGGATTGCAGCCAGTCGGCAGCGACACGCCTTCGAGCGTCATGCCTTCTTCGAGTTCTGGCGGAAAGAGTTCGCGTGCTTCGAGAAAGACCAACTGGTCGTTGAAGTCGCCAAAGCCCTGTTCCGGTTCGATCTGCAATTCGATTTGGGCGCCCACCTCGTGCCCTTGCAGCATCGCTTCGATGACGTCAAACAGGTCATCGCCGCCGACCAAAAACTCGACCGGCTCCTCCAGCACGTCCAGCACTTCGCCCAAGGTGTCCTTGAGCGTCCAGGTCAGCGCGACCACACATTGTTGATTGATTTCCATGGGCAAATTGTCGCAGTTTGCAGAGTCGATACCATTGGCGTCATGTCAGAACCCCTGCCCAGCGGCCAGTTTTTAGGACGCGAAGCCTTCGCCCAGCGCGTGCGTGATGCGTTGGCGCAGGCCGCCGCCGAGGGTTGGCGCGAGCTCATTCTGAGCGATGCCACCTTTGAGGACTGGCCCTTGCACGAGCGCGCGGTGGTCGAATCCCTGCACGCCTGGGCCAAGGCCGGGCGCCATTTGACCCTGCTGGCGACCCGCTACGACGAGGTGATGCGCCGCCATGCGCGCTTTGTTGTGTGGCGCAGGACCTGGGGCCATTTGCTTGATTGCCGGCTTTGCCGCACGGCGGCAGCGGCTGACTTCCCGAGCGCCATCTGGTCGCCAACCTGGTTTGTGCAGCGGCTTGACCCGCTGCACAACACCGGGCTCAGCGGCGACGACCGTGAGCGCCGCATCGCGCTGCGCGAACTGCTGAACGAGCGCATCCGCAACAGCAGCCCCGGTTTTCCTGCCAGTACCCTCGGTTTGTAATCGGCTGTAGTTTCATGGCTCTGTTCGCATTACGTATTGATGAGCTGTCTTCCAAGCCCTGAAATGACGAAATACTCGGGCTTGAGGTCGCCCTTGTACCACTCGGCCATGCGCATCCAGGCCAGGTAGTTGGG
>CAIXNB010000077.1 GCA_903920695.1 uncultured beta proteobacterium | reverse complement strand
GCCACACCGCAGGAGTCGTAACCGCGGTACTCGAGGCGCTGCAGGCCCTGCAACAGGATGGGAACGATATTGCGGGTCGATACCGCGCCGACAATGCCACACATGAGCGACTCCAAAAATTAGAAAGCCGATGGTAAAAGATTACAGAAGAAATAAATACTTAAATTTGTCACGTTTAATGACCATTTATTTCGCAAAACAAATATTATGAGTATTTATTGCTAAATAATTGTATTTATGGAATAAAAATCCAATACACATATACAGCAGAGCCTAGGTGCTAACCCGCTAGCGCAACATCGCGCTTGCGGCTAGCATTAAATTTCTTGTTGCGGGTCTGTTTGCCCGTCAGTTCAAATAGGAAAGCCGGAGGGCGATTTGTCAGCGGAGTACATACTTGAAACGCGGGGTTTGACCAAAGAATTCAGAGGATTCGTGGCTGTCAACCAGGTGAACCTGCAGGTCAGGCGCGGCCATATCCACGCGCTGATCGGTCCGAACGGCGCCGGCAAAACCACATTCTTCAACCTGTTGACCAAGTTTTTGCATCCGACCAGCGGCAGCATCATCTTCAACGACACCGACATCACGACCGAAAAGCCAGCCCAGACGGCGCGGCGCGGCATCGTCCGCTCGTTTCAGATCTCGGCCGTGTTTCCCCACATGACGGTGCTGGAAAACGTGCGCGCCGCCCTGCAACGCAACCTGGGCACCTCGTTTCACTTCTGGAAAGCCGAAAGCACGCTAACCCACCTACATGGACGCGCCCGCGAGTTACTGGCCGAAGTCGACCTGCAGGACTTCGCCGATGAACTGACCGTCAACCTGCCCTATGGCCGCAAGCGCGCCCTGGAACTGGCGACAACGCTGGCGCTGGAGCCCGAACTGATGCTGCTCGACGAACCCACGCAGGGCATGGGCCACGAGGACGTGGACCGCGTCACGCAACTGATCAAGAAGGTATCGAGCGGACGCACCATCCTGATGGTGGAGCACAACATGAACGTGGTGTCGTCGATTGCCGACCGCATCACGGTGCTGCAACGCGGCACCATCATTGCCGACGGCCCTTATGCCGAGGTCTCGCGCAACCCGCTGGTGATTGAGGCCTACATGGGCAGTGCCAATACTGAATTGGTTGGAGCGCACTGATGTCAAAAGAACTGCTGCGCATCGAAGGTCTGCACGCCTGGTATGGCGAGTCGCACATCCTGCATGGTGTTGACCTGTCGGTGCACGAGGGCGAGGTCGTGACGCTGCTCGGGCGCAATGGCGCCGGGCGCACCACCACGCTGCGCGCCATCGTCGGACTGACCGGCACGCGCAAAGGCTCTATCAAGATCAACGGCGTCGAGACCATCAGAATGGCGCCACACAAGGTGGCGCACCTGGGTCTTGGCTATTGCCCGGAGGAGCGTGGCATTTTCGCCAGCCTGACGGCTGAAGAAAACCTGATGCTGCCGCCAACCCTGGCGCCGGGCGGCATGAGTGTGCAAGAGATCTACACCATGTTCCCCAATCTGCAGGAGCGCGCCGCCAGTCCCGGCACGCGCTTGTCGGGCGGCGAGCAGCAGATGCTGGCTGTGGCGCGCATTCTGCGCACTGGCGCGCGCTTGCTGCTGCTCGACGAAATCTCGGAAGGCCTGGCACCGGTCATCGTGCAAAAGCTCGCCGAGATGATCCTCACGCTCAAGGCCAAGGGCTATACGATCGTGCTGGTGGAACAGAACTTCCGCTTTGCCGCGCCGCTGGCGGACCGTTTTTACGTCATGGAGCACGGCACCATCGTGAAGCAGTTTGCGCAGCATGAGCTGAGCCAGAACATGGGCCTGCTACAGGAATACCTCGGTGTCTGACACCACTGCAGCGCCGCATGATTTGTTTGATTTAGATATCGTTTTTTGACAGCTAGCAACCAGGAGATAACATGAAACTCAAGACTCTCGTCGCCGCCTTGGCCCTTGGATTTGGTGCCGGCGCCTTCGCCCAGAATACCGGCCCGGTCAAGATCGGATTCATCACCGACATGTCCAGCCTCTACGCCGACATTGACGGCCCCGCCGGCGGTGAAATGGTCAAGTGGGCGGCGCAGGATTTCGGCGGCAAGGTACTGAACCGTCCGATCGAAGTGCTGACCGCAGACCATCAGAACAAGGCCGATGTCGCCAGTTCTAAGGCGCGCGAATGGATGGACAAAGAGGGCTTGTCGCTTCTGATTGGCGGCACCAACTCCGGCACCTCGCTGGCCATGAGCAAGGTGTCTCTCGAGAAGAAGCGCCCCTTCATCGCTATCGGTGCCGGCTCGGCACGCCTGACCAATGAAGACTGCACGCCCTACACCGTGCACTATGCCTATGACACCGTATCCCTGGCCAAGGTGGCCGGCACGGCACTGGTCAAGGCCGGCAACAAGAGCTGGTACTTCCTGACCGCTGACTATGCCTTTGGTTACTCGCTCGAAGGCGACGCCGCCAACGTCGTCAAAGCCAATGGCGGCACGGTCGCCGGGGCCGCGCGCCATCCGCTCAATGCCTCCGACTTCTCGGCATTCTTGCTGCAGGCACAAGCCTCCAAGGCGCAGATTCTGGGGCTGGCCAACGCTGGCGGCGACTTTACCAACGCCATGAAGGCGGCCAAGGAATTCGGCATCACCAAGACCATGAAAGTGGCTGGCCTGCTGGTGTTCATCAACGACGTGCACAGCCTGGGTCTGGCCAACACCGAAGGCCTGCAACTGGCCGATAGCTGGTACTGGAACCAGGATGACGCCTCGCGCAAGTTTGCCAAGCGCTTCTTTGAAAAATACAAGCGCATGCCGTCGAGCCTGCAAGCTGCCGACTATTCCGCTGCCGCCAATTACCTCAAGGCCGTGCAGACCGCCGGCACCACCGATGCCGACAAGGTCATGAGCACGCTCAAGAGCATGAAGTTTGATGACTTCTACAGCAAGGGTCAGATCCGCGCCGACGGCCGCATGATCCACGACATGTACCTGTTCCAGGTCAAGTCGAGCAAGGACTCCAGCACACCGTGGGACTATTACAAGACCGTTGCCAAGATCCCCGGCGATCAGGCCTTCACCACGGTAGCCGAGTCCAAGTGCGCGCTGCTCAAGAAGTAATTTGAACCACCCCTAACCCCGTTCCCCGGTGGGGCGGGGAGTTGACGATAGGCGACATGGAAATATTCGGCATCCCTCTTCAGGCTTTTTTGGGTCAGCTGCTGCTGGGCCTGGTCAATGGCGCGTTTTACGCCATGCTCAGCCTCGGCCTGGCGGTCATCTTCGGCTTGCTCGGCGTGGTCAACTTCGCGCACGGCGCGCTCTACATGCTGGGCGCGTTCGCCGCCTGGATCATGCTCGACAAATTCGGCATCAACTACTGGTTCGCTCTGCTGCTGGCACCGCTGACGGTGGGAATGATCGGTGTCGTAATTGAGCGACTCTTTCTCAAGCATTTGTACAAGCTAGACCCGCTGTATGGACTGTTGCTGACCTTCGGCCTGGCCCTGATTTTTGAGGGCATCTTCCGGGAACTGTACGGCGCCTCCGGCCAGAATTACGATGTGCCCGAACTCTTGTCGGGCGCCACCAACCTCGGCTTCATGGTGTTGCCAAACTACCGCGCCTGGGTCGTGCTGGTATCGCTGCTGGTGTGTCTGGGAACCTGGTACCTGATCGAGCGCACGCGGCTCGGCGCCTACCTGCGCGCCGGCACAGAAAACGCCGCCCTGGTGCAAGCCTTTGGTATCAACGTGCCCCTGATGGTGATGCTGACCTACGGCGCCGGTGCCGCACTGGCGGCGCTGGCTGGCGTGTTGGCGGCACCCATCATCCAGGTCAATCCGCTGATGGGCTCAAATCTGATCATCGTTGTTTTCGCCGTGGTGGTGATCGGTGGCATGGGCTCCATCATGGGTTCCATCCTGACCGGTCTGGGCTTGGGCATTGTCGAGGGCCTGACCCGCGTCTTTTATCCGGAGGCATCGAGCATTGTGGTGTTTGT
>CAIXNB010000076.1 GCA_903920695.1 uncultured beta proteobacterium | reverse complement strand
CGGACTGGCGGACCCGCAGCCCTGGGACTGGCCTTACGTCAGCGAGAAGCTCAAGGAAGCGCGCTACGCCTTCAGCGAACAGGAGGTCAAGCAGTACTTCACCGCGCCCAAGGTGCTGGCGGGCCTGTTCAAGATTGCCGAGAGCCTGTTTGAAGTCAGCATCCGCCGCGACAGCGCACCGGTGTGGCACGCGGGCGTCGAGTTCTACCGGCTCGAGCGCAATACGCCGCAGGGCACGCAACTGGTCGGCCAGTTCTACCTGGACAGCGCGGCCCGCAGCGGCAAGCGCGGCGGCGCCTGGATGGACGACGTGCGCACGCGCTGGCTGCGGCCCGACAACGGCCAGCTGCAGACACCGGTGGCCCACCTGGTCTGCAACTTTGCCGATGGCGTGGACGGCAAGCCCGCGCTGCTGACGCATGACGACGTCACCACCCTGTTCCACGAATTCGGTCACGGCCTGCACCACCTGCTGTCGCAGGTCAATGAGCGCGACGTCTCGGGCATCAGCGGCGTCGAATGGGACGCGGTGGAACTGCCGAGCCAGTTCATGGAAAACTTCTGCTGGGAATGGGACGTGCTCAAGGACATGACAGCCCATGTCGATAGCGCTGCGCCGCTGCCACGTGAACTGTTCGACAAGATGCTGGCGGCGAAGAACTTCCAGAGTGGCATGCAAACCGTGCGCCAGATCGAGATGGCGCTGTTTGACATGCTGCTGCACACGGCCCACGACCCGGCGCTGGACCTGATGCCACTGTTGCAGCAGGTACGCGCCGAAGTGGCGGTGCTGCAGCCGCCCGAATGGAGCCGCACCGCGCACACCTTCAGCCATATCTTTGCCGGCGGCTATGCGGCCGGTTATTACAGCTACAAGTGGGCCGAGGTACTCAGCGCCGATGCCTACGCCGCGTTCGAAGAAACAATCGGTGAGGATGGCTTGCCGAATCCTGAAACCGGTAGAAAATACCGGCAAGCCATTCTGGAAGCTGGCGGCAGTCGTCCCGCGATGGAATCATTCAAAGCGTTTCGTGGGCGCGAGCCGGCACTCGATGCCTTGTTGCGACATCAAGGGATGGCGGAAAAGAAATGAGGAGGTCGGTTTTGAACACGCTCAATCATTGCGCCGGTGCCAGGCAAACGGCCAGCCGCGTTGCCATCACGAGCACCGTCTGCGCGCTGTTGCTGCTCTCGGCCAGCGTGGTGCAAGGCCAGACCATCTACCGCATCGTGAGTCCTGATGGCCGTATCACCTTCTCCGACCATCAACCCGCAGTTGGCGACAATGCCACCACGCTGGGCAGCGGCGGGCGGGCTCTGGGCCCAGGCAACGCGGCGCTGCCAACCGAGTTGCGCCAGGTCGCGGGCAAATTCCCGGTAACGCTGTATACCTCGGACAACTGCACACCCTGCGGCCAGGGTCGTGAACTGCTGAGCGGCCGCGGCATTCCGTTCACGGAAAAAACCATCAGCACAAACGAGGATCTGGCCGCGCTGCAACGCATCAGCGGTGACAACTCAATGCCCTTGTTGACCGTTGGCAGCCAGCAGCTCAAGGGATTCTCCGACCTGGAGTGGACGCAGTATCTGGACGCGGCAGGCTACCCGAAATCAAGCGCCCTGCCGGCTGCCTACCGCCGTCCGGCGGCCACGCCTTTGGTCGTGATGCAAGCCGCGGCTCCGGCCAAACGCGCGGAAGACAATCCAGTGGCTGCGCCGCTGGCCCCAGCCAACAGCAACGCCAACCCCGCTGGCATCAAGTTCTGATCAAAAATTCAAGGTCTTGA
The DNA here is from genome assembly GCA_903920695.1 of uncultured beta proteobacterium. Taxonomy (GTDB): domain Bacteria; phylum Pseudomonadota; class Gammaproteobacteria; order Burkholderiales; family Burkholderiaceae_C; genus Rhodoferax. The sequence continues at coordinate 43,611 of CAIXNB010000076.1, read as the reverse complement.
CGCCGTCGGCCGTGGCCAGCAAACAGACCTGGGCCTTCTGGAAGGCAAAGACACCGACCGTCACCACGCCGGGCCACTGACTCACCTGCGCCTCAAACGCAAGCGGGTCGCTGATGCGCAAGCCGCTCACATCAAGCAGTAGTTGGCCGTTGTCGGTCACCAGCGGCTGCCCGCTGCCGCCGGCCGGACAGCGCACCTGGGCGCGGCCACCCATTGCAGCAAACTGGCGCGTCAGGCGCTGCACCGCCATCGGAATGACCTCCACCGGCACCGGATACTGGCCCAGCGTCTGCACCAGTTTTGATGCGTCCACGATGCAAACAAACTGACGCGACTGCGCCGCCACGATCTTCTCGCGCGTCAGCGCTGCGCCGCCGCCCTTGATCATGTGACCGTGCTGGTCGATCTCATCTGCGCCATCGATGTAGACCGCCAGTTCCTCGACTGCGTTGGCGTCGAAGACCGGTATGCCAATGGCTTTCAGGCGCGCCGTGCTGGCCTCGGAGGCCGACACCACGCCCTTGATCTGGTCTTTCATGCTGGCCAGCGCCTCGATAAATTTATTCACCGTGGAGCCGCTACCGACGCCGATGATCTGGCCCGGCACGACAAAGCGCAACGCGGCCCGGCCGACCAAGGTTTTGAGTTCGTCCTGAGACAGCTGGGGCTTGGTTTGCTCGCTTGGCTTGGTCATCGGTGAAAATCGCAGAAGTAAAAAGAAACACTTTGCAGGAATTATCCAATGTCTCTCGTGCCTTACGCCCTGACCCGCCGATTTTTGTTCAGCCTGGATCCGGAAGCCGCGCATGAGCTGACCATGCAGGCACTGGCCGGCACGCAGGGCACGCCGCTGCAATGGGCTTATGCGGCAGAGCGCGTCGAAGACCCAATCGAACTCGCGGGCCTGACATTCCCGAACCGGGTCGGCATGGCCGCCGGTCTGGACAAGAACGCGCGCTGCATCGACGGCCTGGGCGCCATGGGTTTCGGTTTTATCGAAGTCGGCACCGTAACGCCGCTGGCGCAAAGCGGCAACCCAAAACCCCGCATGTTTCGCCTGCCGGCGGCGCAAGCCCTGATCAACCGCCTGGGTTTCAACAACGAGGGGCTGGCGGCTTTCGTTGCCAATGTCCGACACTCGAGCTTCTACCGGCAAGGCCATTTGAAGCGGCACGCGCCGAGGCCGGCGCGCCCGATGCTACTGGGCCTGAACATCGGCAAGAACGCCGCCACACCGATTGCGCAGGCCACAGATGACTACCTCACCTGCCTGGACGGCGTCTACCCCTATGCCGACTATGTCGCGGTCAACATCTCCAGCCCCAACACCCAGAACCTGCGCACGCTGCAAAGCGACGAAGCGCTAGACGGCCTGCTCGGCGCGCTGGCCGAACGGCGCGAACACTTGGCAAACAAGGCGGCGATACACGGCGAAAAACCCGCACGGCACGTGCCGATCTTCGTCAAGATCGCGCCCGACCTCGATGAGGCGCAGGTGCAGGCGATCGCCGCTGCTCTGCAACGCCACTGCATGGACGGCGTGATCGCCACCAACACCACGCTGGGACGCGAGGCCGTCAAGGGCCAGCCACACGCCGAAGAGGCCGGTGGCCTGTCGGGCGCACCGGTGCTGCTACCGAGCAACCGCGTGATTGCGCAACTGCGCGCCGCGCTGGGACAGGGCTTTCCGATCATTGGCGTTGGCGGTGTCATGAGCGCCGAGGATGCGGTGAGCAAGATCAGGGCCGGCGCCGACGTCGTGCAGATCTACACCGGGCTGATCTACCAGGGGCCCGAGTTGGTACGGCAATCAGCCGCGCTGATCAAGAAAACATTTTGAGCACGTGTTCGGCAAGCGCCAGGCTGCTGGTCAGACCGGGCGATTCGATGCCGAACAGGTTGACCAGCCCCACCACACCGTGCTCGCGCGGGCCCTGAATCAGGAAGTCGCAGGCCGGCTGGTCTGGCGCGTGGATCTTGGGACGAATGCCGGCGTAGCCCGGCACCAGCGAGCCGTCTGGCAGACCGGGCCAGTACTTGCGCACCTCGGCATAGAAAGCGTCGCCGCGCCGCGCGTCAACCGTCAGATCGTTAGCTGAATCGACCCATTGCACATCGGGCCCGAACTTGGCCTGACCACCCAGATCAAGCGTCAGATGCACACCGAGACCGGCGGCCTGCGGCACCGGGTAAATCAGATGCGCAAAGGGCGCGCGCCCGGCCAGCGTGAAGTAATTGCCTTTGGCGAAATAGGCCTTGGGCACATGGCGCGCGTCCAGCCCGTCAAAGCAGCGCGCCAGCGCCGGTGCCTGCAAACCCGCCGCGTTGACAACCCGGCTGGCGTGCAGTTCGGTGCCGTCGGCCATGCGCAAATCAATCCCCCTATCGGAACAGTCTGCGCACGCCAGCGCCGAATTGAGCACCACCAGACCGCCCGCATGCTCAATATCGCCCTGCAACGCCAGCATCAGGCCATGGCTGTCGACAATGCCGGTGCTCGGTGAGTGGATCGCCGCCAGGCAGCTCAGATGCGGCTCCAGTGCCTGCGCCTGCGCGGCGTCGAGCAGCACCAGATCACCCACGCCATTGCGCGCCGCCTGTGCCACGATGCCCTGCAACTGCGGCAGTTGCGACGCATCGGTCGCCACCAACAGCTTGCCGCAGCGCGAAAAGCCGATGCCGCGCGCGGTGCAGTAGTCGTACAACAGGTCGCGCCCTTGCACGCATAGACGCGCCTTGAGCGAGCCCGGCGCGTAGTAAATGCCGGCGTGGATCACCTCGCTGTTGCGCGAACTGATGCCGGTGCCAATGGCAGGGGCCGCCTCCAGCACCATGACCTCGCGGCCAGCCAAGGCCAGCGCACGCGCCACTGCCAGACCCACCACACCGGCGCCGATGACAACACATTCAAGCTGATCCATCCCGCATCCTTGTTCAAAAACTCCCGGTCGACAGGCCGGAAATTCATTGTAAAACCGGGGACCCAGGCCGGCCGGGGCGCACTCTACAATCCGACTCGAAACCCCACTAAAGGATGAACAATGCCACTCGATTCCCTGTTCCGACCATTTGAAGTCAAGACGCTCAAACTGCCCAACCGGATCGTGATGGCACCCATGACGCGCTCCTTCTCGCCCAACGGCGTACCGACGCCAGAGGTGACCGAGTACTACAAGCGCCGCGCGACCTCGGTCGGACTGATCATTTCCGAAGGCACGGTGGTCAATCGCCCGTCCGCTTCCAACGACCCCAACGTGCCACGCTTCTGGGGCAGTGAATCACTGGCGGCCTGGAAGCAGGTCATCGACGCGGTTCATGGCGTTGGCGGCGTCATGGCGCCGCAACTCTGGCATGTCGGCTCAGCGCGCAACCCACTCACCAAATGGGTGGCACCGGGCCCGATTGACTGCCCCTCGGGGCTCTCCGTGTCCGGCAAACCCCTGACCGAGCCGATGAGCGATGCCGCCATCGCCGACACCATTGCCGCCTTTGCCCGTGCCGCCGCCGACGCCAAGAAACTGGGCTTCGACTCGATCGAATTGCACGGCGCCCACGGCTACCTGATCGACCAGTTTTTCTGGGACCGCACCAATCAGCGCAGCGACAACTACGGTGGCGCCACGCTGCCCGAGCGCGGCCGCTTCGCCGCCGACATCCTGCGCGCCGTGCGCGCCGCGGTCGGTCCGGACTACCCGGTGATCATCCGTCTGTCGCAGTGGAAGCAAAGTGACTACACGGCACAGATGGCCAAGACACCGCAAGAGATGGAAGACTGGCTGCGCCCACTGGCCGATGCCGGCGCCGACATTTTCCACTGCTCGCAGCGCCGTTTCTGGGAGCCAGAATTTGAGGGCTCGGACCTGAACTTTGCCGGCTGGGCCAAGAAGCTCACGGGCAAGCCCACCATCACGGTCGGCTCGGTCGGCCTGAGCGGCGAGTTCATCGCCGCCTTTGCTGGCGAATCGTCGAAACCGGCATCGCTGGACGAACTGCTGCGCCGACTCGACCGAGGCGACTTCGATCTGGTGGCGGTCGGCCGCGCCCTGATCAACGACCCGTACTGGGTGCAAAAAATCCGCGATGGTCTGCATGACCAGTTGCTCGACTTTTCGCCCTCGTCGCTCGCCACCCTGTTCTGAGCCTGATCGCGCCAGCGGCTGGCAACTGCCAGCGCTCGCGCCGGACTTATTTTTGGCACACAAGCGCAGCGGCGCCTCTGGCATCATGCACACATGGACGCTGCCCTGCCCCCACTGATCCAGTCTTTGCTGGCACCGCAATGCTATGCGCATCCGGTGTCGCGGGTGGAACTGATCCAGACCCATATCTCCTGGGTTCTGCTGGCGGGCGATTTTGCCTACAAGATCAAGAAGCCGGTGCGCCTACCTTTTCTCGACTTCAGCGCGCTGGCGCAGCGCAAGACCAGTTGCCTTGATGAACTGCGCCTGAACCGCCGCTTTGCGCCCGACATCTACCTCGACCTGGTGAGTATCTCCGGCACGCCGCAGGCACCGCGTCTGGAGGCGCCGGGCGAAGCCATCGAATACGCCGTGCGGATGCGCCGCTTCGACGAGGCGGGGCGACTCGACCACATCTGCGCGCGCGGTGAGCTGCGAGCCGAACATCTCTCCGATCTGGCCAATGCCCTAAGCGACTTTCACGCGCACGCCGCCATTGCCGCGCCGGCGACACGCTTCGGATCGCCCGATGCCATCCTGGCCACCGCGCTGGAGAATTTTGACGAGTTGCAACAAGCCGCAGCGCTTTCTGGGGCGCAGAGACAACTCGCTGCGCTGCGTACCTGGACCGAAGTGCAACACAGTCAACTCACTGGGCTGATGGAGACGCGCAAACAGACTGGCCGCGTGCGTGAATGCCATGGCGACCTGCACCTGGGCAATCTGGTGCTGATCGATGGCCGCGTGCGCCTGTTCGACTGCATCGAGTTCAACGCAGACCTGCGCTGGATCGACGTCGCCAGCGACATCGCCTTCACCTATGTTGACCTGCTCGCACACCAGCAGAGTGGTCTGGCCAACTGGTTCGTCAACGAGGCGCTGAGCCGCAACGGTGACTATGAAGCGGCCGTGCTGCTGCGCTATTACGCGGTCTACCGCGCGCTGGTGCGGGCCAAGGTGGCCTTGATCCGGATGCAGCAGAACGGCGCCGCAGCGACCGAGACACTCGACTACCTGGCGCTGGCCGAGCGGCTGGCAGCGCCGCCAAGGCCCCAACTCGTGATCACGCATGGCCTGTCGGGCTGCGGCAAGACCATGCTGACCAACCAGATGCTGCAAAGCGACGCGCAGGCCTGCACCTTGCGCCTGCGCTCGGATGTGGAACGCAAGCGCCTGGCCGGACTAAGCAGCACGGCGCCCAGCGGCTCACCACTGGGCGGCGGCATCTACAGCGCCGCCGCGCAACAGCAGACCTACGCCCACTTGCGCGCACTGGCTGAGATGTTGCTGCATGCCGGCTGGTCCGTGATCGTTGACGCTACTTTTTTGAAACGCACTGAGCGCGACGCCTTTCGCGCCCTCGCCAAAGCGCTGGAGTTGCCATTCAAGATCCTGGCGCCGCAGGCGACAGCGACGCAGTTGCGCGAGCGCATCCTGGCGCGCCAGGCCCAGGGGCATGACGCGTCGGAAGCGACACTGGCGGTGCTGGAACAGCAAATGCGCACGCTGGAGCCGCTGGGTGCAGACGAGTGTTATGCGCACGTTTGAGTTTTGGTGTAACCTGCCAAAATGCCGTCATGGCGCCAAGGAAATAATATGGTCGGCAGGAAAGGCTCAGAAATGATTTCAGAGCCGATAGTTCATCCCATCGTGGGGAGCTGCAATAGCACAACTGCGACCGGCAAGGACGCATTGCGCAGGCGTGCTGAAGCCATCGAACAACAAGAAAATGTCCGCTCGAGCGATCACTACGAGCGTCTGTGGCCTGCGCCGGCACAGCAAGCGCTTTACGAGCTGCGGGTGCACCAAATCGAACTGGAGATGCAAAACGAGGAAGTACGCCGCACGCAGGCCGAGCTTGATATTCAGCGCGCGCGTTACTTTGACATTTATGACAACGCGCCGGTCAGCTACTGCCTCATCAATGAACAGGAATTGGTGGTGGAAGCCAACCTCACGCTTGCCAGCCTGCTTGGCGTGGTGCGAAGCGAGCTGATCAAACAGCCGGTCTTTCAATATATGCGTCGCGAAGACCGACATGTGTTTCACCAGATGCGCCAGCAACTTCGGCTCAGCGGCGAAGCACAAACAGGCGAATTGCAATTGGTCAGGCGCGACGGATCGCATGTATCGGTCCAACTGACGGCCACGCCAGCGCTGGATGACCGTTACGGTCCGGTGATGCGCGTCGTGCTGACCGATGTCAGTGAGCGCAAGTTTCTGGCCGACCAGGCCCAGGATGCCAGAGAGAAAGCTGAGATCATTGTTGAAACCCTGCGTGAACCGCTGCTGGTGCTCAGTTCGAAGCTTGAAATAATTTCGGCAAACCAGAATTTCTACAAGACCTTCAAGGTATCACCGGCGCAAACCATTGGAAGATCGATCTATGCCATTGGCAATGGGCAATGGGACATACCGAAACTGCGGGTATTGCTTGAGAAGATCATTCCCAAATCGTCGGCGTTTGATGGCTACGAAGTCGAACACGATTTCCCCGACATCGGTCGCAGAACGATCATGCTCAACGCCAGGGAAATAGCGAATAAGCAGGGCGATCCAAAAATCATGCTTCTCGCCATGGAGGACATCACCGAGCGCAAACAGGCTGAAGAACTGGTGCGCCACTTGGCCTACTATGACCCTCTGACCAAGCTGGCGAACCGGGAGTTGCTCAAAGACCGCCTGGGCCAGTCCATGAAGGCCGGGCAACGCAGTGGACGCTATGGCGCCCTGATGTTCCTGGACCTGGACAACTTCAAATCGCTCAATGACACGCAGGGCCATGGGGCCGGCGACCTGTTGCTGATTGAGGCCGCATTGCGGCTAAGCGCCTGTGTTCGGCAAATTGACTCAGTGGCCCGTTTCGGTGGCGACGAGTTCATGGTGTTGCTCAATGATTTGCCGTCTGACCGAGCGCAGGCACGCAACCAGGCCGAGCTTTTGGCCGAGAAGATTCGCAGTGTGCTGGGCAATCCCTATGTTTTGCAGGCAGCCAGCGGCGAAGGCGACTCGTTCAAGAGTCTGGTGCACAACTGCACGGCCAGTCTTGGCGTAGTGCTTTTCTTGGGGCAGGAAAACTCGGAAGAAGACCTCCTCAAATGGGCCGACCTGGCCATGTACAAGGCCAAGGACACGGGCCGCAATACGGTGTGTTTTTTTGACTCCTTGATGCAGATTGAAAACACCAGCCGCGTGATTCTTGAGGAAGACCTGCGCGAGGCCATCCTGAACCAGCAATTCCGCGTCTATTACCAGCCACAGATCAGCGGCAAGCGTGACATCACCGGCGTCGAGGCCCTGCTGCGCTGGCCGCATCCGACACGCGGTTGGGTGTCACCGGCCGAGTTCATCCCGAAGGCGGAAACAACCGGGCTGATCCTGCCGCTGGGTATGTGGGTGCTGGAAACCGCCTGCGCCCAGTTGGCTCACTGGGCCACGCAAACCGGTACCGCGCATTTGACAATGGCCATCAATGTCACGGCACGCCAGTTCCACCAGGGTGACTTTGCCGATCAGGTGCTGGCCGTGCTCAAGCGCAGCGGCGCCAATCCAAAGCGGGTCAAATTGGAACTCACGGAGAGTGTGCTGATCGCCGATGTTGAGAGCGTCATCGCCAAAATGAAACTGCTCAAGGCGCAAGGCATCAGCTTTTCGCTCGACGACTTTGGTACCGGCTATTCGTCACTCGCGTACCTGAAGCGCCTGCCGCTGGATCAACTCAAGATTGCCCAGGAGTTTGTGCGCGACATCCTGACGGATCCCGATGACATGGCCATTGCCAAAATGGTGCTGGCACTGGCCGACAGCATGGGGCTGGCCGTCATCGCCGAAGGCGTGGAAACCGAAGCGCAGCGCGAGTTCCTTGCCGGCTTGGGCTGCCAGCACTACCAGGGTTATCTGTTCAGTCGGGCGCTACCGGTGCAGGAGTTCGAGGCGCTGGTGGCGCGCGGGTAAAAAAGTCGCCGACACCCCGTCAATTACCCGTCAACTGGCAGTGTGTTTTCCCAACAAGCAACTCAACCATAAGCAAGGTCTGATCGTCTGACACATGCGCGCCCGCGCCAAAACGGTTCAGCGCCTGGCTGATCGAATCAATTTTGTCCTGACAGCTTTCGCTACCGTCTCTCGCACATGATTCCAAAAGCCGTGACAGGCGCGCCAGTCCGAACTCTTCGCCGTTGGCATCGCGCGCCTCGGTAATGCCGTCGGAGAACAGCAAAAAAATGTCACCCGGGACCACCCGGACCTCCGACTGCGTATAGACCTCGGTCGCCATGATGCCAATCGGCAGGTTATCGCCCAGCAGCAGAGCGGCTTGCGACTGCGTCGCCCCCAGCAGCAAGCCCTGGGTATGACCGGCATTCACGTAATGCAACAGACCCTTGGCCAAATTAAACCGGTACAGCGCCAGCGTCGCAAAAGACTCCAACGCGGTCAGGCGTGGCGTTAGTGCCCGGTGCATCTGGTTGACAATTTGCGCTGGTGTCGGCAGCGACTGCGAACATGACCCGGCCACCAGCAGTTCGGACAGCGCCTGGTGGTAAGTCGTCCGGATAGCGGCACCCGTCAAAGCCGCCGGCACGCCTTTCCCCATGACATCGCCGACCAGAACATCAAAGCAATCCTTCTGCAAGCAGTGAATCAGGGAAAAATCGCCGTCCACCCCCTGGGATGGCTCACTCAAACTGCTCAGACAGACGCCTTCAATGTCATTGGGTAACTCCCCTTGCAACAAGTTGCGCTGAATGGTGTTTCCAATCTCGAGTTCGCGCAAACGGGCTGCTTGCAAATGCTGGGCCGCCTGCTTGAGCTGATCTACCATCTGCGACAAGTCGTTGCGCTGCTGGGTGATCTCCTTGCGCAAAGCTTCACGCTCCATCAGGTTGCCAATTCGGAGCCGGGCCAGTCCCACCTTGATGGGCTTCGTGATGTAGTCAACAGCCCCCAGTTTCAAGCCGAGTTCTTCAGAAGGCGCATCGGAATTGGCGGTCAGGAAGATCACCGGAATCGACTGCAGGACGGGATCGGCCTTGAGTCGCCGACAAACTTCGAAGCCGTCCATCTCGGGCATCATCACATCGAGCAGGATCAAGTCAGGCGGTGTGCGGGTGGCGGCAGCCAGGCCGATGCTGCCCGAAGTGGCAACTTGAAGCCTGAAATCGTTCACCAATGCGGCGACAAGCACCTGCAAATTGGCCGGCGTGTCGTCAATCGCCAGAATTCTGGGCCGAAGGTCCGGATCAGCCATGCGGGTCTCCTTGCCATGATGGGTTGGCCATGATTTTGCGCAGATCACACAGCGCCGCGTCAAATAGGAAGTCTTGCAGCGCGCCAACCACCGGCAAGAATTCACCGGCCAGTTCAGTCCCGGCAAGCAAGGCCTGCAATTCCTTGCAGCGGGAAATGGCTTCGAAGTCAATGTCTTCAAGCAGGGGAATCAACTCACCCATCAGGGCCAGCACCCGCTGCACGTCGATTGCCTGGTATGCCGGACTTGGCACGGCCAATGGGCGGGCTGGCAAGCGGCGTGCCAGCAGGTCCTTGAGCGTGTCAAAAGACACCGGCTTGGTCAGCACCTCGTCCATACCGGCATCCATGCAGCGCTGGCGATCTTCTGCGTAGGCATGCGCCGTCAGTGCCACGATGGCGCGCCGGCTCTGGCCGGTCTGCTGTTCCCACTGGCGGATTTTTTCGGTGGCAGCGTAGCCGTCCAGGTGCGGCATGTTCAGGTCCATCAGGACAACAGTTGCCGTCTCGCCGTGCAGGATGGCATCAAGGCCCTGCTGACCGTCCTCGACCAGAACAACATGCACGCCAAGCTGGGTTAACAGCACCTCGACCAGGCGTCGATGCACTGCGTTGTCCTCAACCAGCAGCACGCGTGCCGAGGGGTAGCTATTGACCGGCTCGGCTGCCAACGCCGTCGGCGGCAAGCTTGACATGTCCAGCGGCGTCGGCGCCAGTCGCCTGGCCTGGATGCGAAACCAGAAACGCGAACCCCGTCCCAACTCGCTCTCAACACCGGCCTCGCCACCCATTAAATGGGCCAGTGTGCGCACAATCGACAAGCCGAGTCCGGTACCACCGAACTGGCGCGAGTTGGAGCTGTCAACTTGCGAGAAAGTCTGAAACAGCAGTTTGAGCTTGTCCTTTGCAATACCGATGCCACTGTCGCTAACCGAAAACTCCAGAGTGGCGTCGTCACCAACGCTGCCTGTTTCTCGCGCCTGTACGCGGATACGGCCCTGTTCGGTGAACTTGATGGCATTGCTGATCAAATTCGAGAGCATCTGCGTCAAGCGGTGCGGGTCGCCCCGGTAATGTGCCGTGGCGCCCAGCCACTCTGAGTCGACCTTCAAACCCTTGGCGGCGGCGGCGGCGCCAAACAAGTCCTGGGTTTGCGCGATCAATTGCGCCGGGTCCATCTCAATCGTTTCGATTTCAACCTTTCCGGCCTCGATCTTGGCCAGGTCCAGAATGTCGTTGAGCAGTTTGAGCAGGGTCTGGCCCGAATTCAAAATCGTGCGCGCGTAGTCGAGGCGCTGCGCTTCCGATACAGACGGCAGCAACAGCACCTGGGCCATGCCCAGAATCCCGTTCATCGGGGTGCGAACCTCATGGCTCATGGTTGTCAGAAACTGGCTTTTCGCCAGACTGGCGGCTTCAGCCGCTTCCCTGGCCTGCTGCAGGTCGGTCACGTCGACCCGGAACCCGATGAGGTGACCGTCAGGCGTCCGGCGATCAACCACGCGCAGAATCCGGCCGCTTTGATGGCGTCGAATGACGGAAATGTTGCCGGCATGGTGTTCAGCCAGGCGATCTTTGACCCACTCTTCCTCACGTCCGATCGCATCGAGGTATTGACCCTGCCGAGCGCCGGCCCGGATCAGTGTTTCAAACGGGACGCCGGGCACGATCAGATGCGCGATGCCGGCATAGAGTTCGCGGTATTTCTCGTTGCACAGAACCAGGCGATCATTCGGATCGTAGATCACAAACGCTTCGTCGATGGTGTTGATCGCGGTGCGCAGCAGGGCCTCGGCCTGGTTGATCTGTGCCTTGATGCGCTTGCGTTCGGTGATGTCGCGAAAAAACGCGAAGTACTGACCGCCAGCCATAGGGCGATAGATGACACTGACCTCGACATCCCAGATCGAGCCGTCCTTGCGCCGATGGCTTGATTCATACTCGGAATGCCCGCTGGCGATGGCACGTTGACGGCGCTCAACAATGACCTTGACGCTTTCCACCACCACCAGTTGCATCAGCGGTGTCTGCAGCAACTCTTCTCGCGTGTAGCCTGACAACTCGCAATACCTTGGATTCACATCCAGCAGTGTGCCTGCGTCATCAATTTGCCAGTAGCCATCGGGCGTCGCGGCCAGAATGCTTTGCAGGATGTCATGGCCTTCGCGCAGTGCGGCAGCGCTGCGCTTGCGCTGTGTGATGTCACGAGCGGCACAATAAATCATTCTTTGATCGTCAACCAGGAGACCGCGCGCGTTGATTTCGACGTCCATCACGCTGCCATCGCTGCGCCGGTTCTGACTTTCGAAAACGACGCTTGTCTGTGTGTTGACCAAGGTCTCCATGACTTGACGGATGCTGGCCTGGTCGAGCTGCGCGTCCCAGTCGGTGACCCGCAACTTCCCGATGGCCGATAAATCCCGACCCAGCATGCGCAGGAATGCCGGGTTGGATTCAATCAACAGGCCGCTTGCGTCCAGGAGATAGATACCGTCGGTGGCGGTTTCCAGAATGTTGCGCATGCGCTCATGCTCACGGGCAAGCTCCCGTGTGCGCTGTGCAACCTTTGCCAGCACCAGGGCATGCTGCTGAATGCGCCGGCGCAGATAGGCGCCCAGCAAGGCACTTATGGTGGCACCCGCGAACACGATGGCCCATGGTGTGACACGGTCGAGCGCGGCTTCGAAGCCCGGCAGGGAATCGACCCGTAGCACCAATTCGCGGCCGTACAGCGGCAGCGACTGGCGTGCCGTGTATTGCGGGCTGGATGCAAGCGGCGAAGTGCCCGTTCGGGCGGAATCGAAAAACACACTGACGCCAGACACCGAAGCAGCAGCGTCAAAGAGCTTGATCTGGAACTGCGCAGCGCTCATGCCGGGCAGCCCATGGAGCAACTCCTCCAACACGATGGGCGAAGCCAAGACCCCGAGCAAACTGGCGCGTCGCTCGGTCACGTTAACGGGGTTCGCGCCTCTGGCGTAAACCGGCACCAGCAACAGCGTACCCGGAGATTGCCGCTCGTCCTGTGTCAGCGTGATGGCCGCACTCATGGTGGTTTCACCACTGTCTATGGCCTGCTGGATGGCGCTGCGGCGCAACGGGTCGGGGTTGTTCAGTCCCTGCACTCCGGCGTTGCTTGCCACCGGCTCGATGAACCTGACGACGAACAAATCGGCCTGGTCAGTCGCTTCGGCTGGATGAATGGCGAAATCAGGCGCGCCGTCAGCGCGCTCGGCAGCCACAAAGGCGCTCATTTCCGAACGCGGCACGCGCGCAATCAAGGCGAAACCGCGCACACCGGGAAACTCGCCCGCCATATCACGCGATGCAACGTAGGATCCAAACTCGGCGCGGTTGAGCTTGTTGTCATGGGCAAACACACCCCTGGCACCATTCAGGCCGGAAATCGGGATCTTCAGGCGTTGCTCGATTTCAGTGGCCAGCCGTTCACTGGCATGCTGGACTTCAACCTGGGCTTGGTCGCGAATATCATGGGCCCGCCAAAGCGCAATCGCGACAAACAAACTCAGCGACAACAGGAAGGCCAACAGCGGAACCGCCGCGTCCAGCCGCTGGCGCAATTCAGGCCTGATACTCATGGTGTAGCGTGGTGCAAGCGCGTGCAGACATCAATTGAAAACTCCGGTTCGCCCTTGCCTGTCGGGTCGATGCGTCTACGGAACCGGTCGTCCCCAAGCCCAGTGGAGACGAAGGGACTCAGCCAACTTTAACATTCGCTGCCAAAGCGCCCCGTAGCAGTGCAACAACAATGCGCATTCGCAGGGCAAGGCTTTGACTGACAGCGAAGAACACATCGGCTGCCGCCCGCGCTTCCCGGCTTTCGCCCTCGCCTTCCACCCATGCCGGTGCGTGCAGACAGCCGACCGGCGTTCTGGCCAACAGCAGTTGCCAGTCGCGCCCCAGCGCATACCATTCGGACTGGCTGCGCGGGCGCGAGCCGAACCAGCTTCTGTAGCCCGCCAGCACATCCAGCCACTCGCCATAATGCGCCAGCATCGACGCCATGCCAGGCCCGCTTGAACGCGCGCAGCGCAGCGTTTGCAAACGAATCTCGCCGCTGTCCGTATCACGACCGAGCGCCACCAGGCGCATGCGCCAACGCAAGGGCAGGCCACGGGCACGGCGAATACCGGTGTCGATCACTAGCCAAGGCAAAAAGGCAAGGCAGACGATTGCCGCAACCCCGCGCGAAAACCAGTTTGCCGCGCGATGTCCCTTCGGTTTCAAATCGAGCAAAAGCCCGTCCGATGCCGGCAACACCGTTCGCACTTCCAGTTGCAGGTGCTGAACGCTGCGTCCATTGACCAGGGTCTGGTCAAGTTCCAGGCCTTGACCAATAAAAGTCTGTGGCAACACCAGGCTGTTTACCACCGTGGCGCCATTTGACACCACCACATCGCGCGTCAACACCGTGCCCGGGCCCAGTTTGGCGCCAGCCGCCACAAAACAGCCAGGCCCGATCAGTGTCGGCCGGCTGATCTGGGCGCCGTTCTGGACCACAGCGTCCGGGCTGTGGGCGCCCCAGTCGGTCTGCAACCAGGTGGCAGGAAGCTGGAGCAAGGCTGCGTCGCTCATCGTGAAGTGTTGTGCCCGCAGCAGATCGGCGGCATTGTCAACCCGCACTAACTCGCTGGCATTGCGCAGTTGCAGATCGGGCGTCAGACTGCACAGGTAGGCCCCCATGGCCGATTCGTCGTTGTGCAAGGACTGTGCGCATACCAGGCCAGCCGTGGCACTCCCCCATCCAGCCCAGACAACACCCGCCTGCCGGCGGTCAATGGTGACCATTTGATCGTGCGCAATCAATTCCGACAGTACGTGATCGGCGATCAATCGGTGAGCGTGACCCAGCAATACGCGCTGCTGTGTGGCCAGGCCCATCGACCGCAGCACTGCGTAAGGGGTGGCAGCGTCCTTGGCCAGATGCCAGCGCAACTGCACGCCCCAGCGCTCGCCCATGCCCAGTGCCCGGCGCAATGCCTCCGGACGCGAACTCACGACCAGATCAATATGGCGCAGCCCCTGACTGGCGAGTTGTTCAATTGCGCGCTCAACAAAGGTGCTCCAACCCAAAGGCAGCAAGGCAGCCGGAAAATCACCGTCAACCGGCACATCCTGGGGCGCGTTCGCAGTGGCGAACAGAACGCAGCGCAAATCAGCCGGATTGACCGCTATCGTGGACTCGGCCACGGCTGGCTCGCTCAGCGCATCATTGGCACTGCGGCGCAAGCCCATGCGCTGCATGAGGATGCGGCCCAGAAAAGTGAAATTGCCAAGCAGGTAACGACGCCACATGCGCGAGGGCTCCTGCAGTAGACGGTAAATCCATTCCAGGCCACTGTCGCGCATCCAGGTTGGCGCTCGGTTGATGCGTCCCGAAACAAAGTCAAACAGGCCACCGACCCCGATCGCCACCTTGACCCCAAGCTGGTGCAGATGCCGGTCGATGAACACATCCTGCATCGGCACGCCGCGTGCCACCAGCACCACATCGGCGCCACTGGCGCTAACCTGCGCTGCCACCTCGCCTTCCTGGGCCACTGAAAAAAAGCCGTCGCGCACGCCAACGATGCGCAGCCTGGGCCAGCGGCCCCGCACCTCTTCGGCTACGCGCTCGGCCACGCCAGGCTGACCACCGAGCAAAAAGAGACGCGCGTCGCGTCGCTCAAACATTTCGCACAGGCGCGGAAAGAGGTCCGTGCCGTTGACATTCTGCTTGAGCGACAGACCGAGCAAATCGGCCGCGATCTTGATGCCAATGCCATCAGGCAGCACCAGTGCGGAGCGCCCGAGCAGACGGCGATAGCCACGGTCGCGCGATGCAATATTGACGCAGGCGGGATTCACAAAACTCACCTGCTGCGCCTGCGTGCCATCGAGCATCTGTGAAATCCGCTGCACAGCCTGTTCCATGTTGACGTTGTCGAACGAGACGTCACCGACGCAGATACGCGCCTGCGCATTCTGGCTAGGCAGCGGCATCCAACGCACCAGGAGCGCGCGCAGCAACAGCGCAAAGTCGTGCCGCACGCAGCGCCGCCCGAGGTATTCAAGGTCGGCCTCCAACTCCGATCCGAAGTCCACCGCCGTGCGCTGGCGTATCTCCCAGATGCTGATCAAACCCGGCCTGACCTGGCTCAGCGCCGGGTGATAGTCAGCGCCCGAGGTCGCAGGAATCGGCTTATGACCAACCCAGGCCATGTCACCCTTGAGGATGCTGAACAGGCTCAGCCAGCTGCCGGCACCGGTGCGCGCCAGCAAACGGCCCCAAAAGGTATCCGGAAAGCGGATCTGCCAGCGCGTAAAGACCTGGTTGAAGCAACCCACATATTGCACGCTGCTGCGCCGCCCCAGCAACAGCGCCAGCGCCATTGGCAACAGCAGCGGCACCAGCACCACCAGCGCCAGTGCGATGTCCATGCGGCGCAACTGCCGGTCCACGGCGGGGTCGGGTTTGCCGGCCCGTTCGTCAATCGGGTGCGGGGTCTGCGTCAGCCAGTTTGTCATGAGTGGCCCCGGGGTTCAATAGGCACCGCGGCCACGGATGACGGCCGGCAGAGTTTTGGCAAGCAGCCTGACGTCGCCACCCATGGAGCGTTGCTGGATGTAGTCGATGTCCATGCGCACTTGCTGCGGAAACGGAATTTCCGAGCGGCCGTTGACTTGCCAGATGCAGGTCAGGCCGGGCGTCACCGACAAACGCTCGCGTTCGAGCATGCTGTAGCGGCTGACCTCGCCCGGCAGCGGCGGGCGCGGCCCAACCAGGCTCATATCGCCACACAGAACGCACCAGAGCTGCGGCAGCTCATCCATGCTGGTGCGGCGGATCAGGCGTCCGATCGGGGTGATGCGGGGGTCGCGTTTCATCTTGAACGTGACGCCCTGGCTGCCATGCTGGTTTTCGGCCAGCAAGGCGGCACGCACCGCTTCGGCGTTAACGCACATGGAGCGAAATTTGGGGAAGCGGAAGGTCTTGCCGTGCAAGCCGACCCGCTGCTGCCAGAACAGGACCGGGCCGCGGTCATGAAGCTTGATGGCCAGGGCGATCAGCGTGAACAGCGGGGTCAGCAGCAGCAGCGCCGGCAAGACCAGGGCAATGTCGAGCAGGCGCTTGAGCAGTGAAAACCGGCGCGTGGCCCACCACCAGGCAAGCCGGTCACGCCGGGCGCGCAGCCGGTTGGCAAAAGGTGCGCTGATTTCTGGGAATTGTTGCTTGGACATGGTGCGCTCGGTTGGTTTGATGGCATTGATTACAGTTCGTTGCCGGCCCTCAGTTGTGACAACTTTGTGAACGACTTGTTAAACTGTTTACCACTTCCCTGCTAGCGAGGCCCGCGGCCAAAAATTCCATGCACCCCCTTCCTGTTTCTGCTCCCGTGCTGCGGGTTTTGGTCGCGGACGACATCGAGGCCTCACGCCTGCATCTGTGTGCCCTGGTGCGCGACTGCGGGCATGAAGCCTTTGGCGTGGCCAGCGGCAAGGCCACGCTGGCACAGGTTCTTGAGCAGGCACCCGATCTGGTCTTGCTCGACCTGCTGATGCCCGACATGGATGGTTTTGATGTCACGCAGGAAATACGTACCCTCGTGACGCGGCGCTGGTTGCCGGTGATCGTGACCTCGTCGCTTGAAGGCGATGAGCACTTCATCCAGGCCTTGCAGCACGGCGCCGATGACTACCTGGTGCGCCCCATCAATGTCGCCCTGCTCGACACCAAACTGCGCCACTACGCCCGGGTGTTGGGCCTGCAGTCACGCCTGGCCGTGCTGGCACAGCGGCAGCGCGACATCCACGACAACATTCTGGACGCTGTGATTACGCTCGACTGCGACGGCCACATATCGGAGTGCAATCTGGCCGCGCTGTGTATCTTTGGCGATGGCGCCAGCCCGCTTACGGGCCAGCACTGCGAAACCGTTCTGGGTGCGCCGCTGGCAGATTTACTGGCGCAACGCGAACTCGCCCTGCGGCGCTTTGACGGTGGCGTTTTTCCGGCCGAACTTGCGCTCAGTCAATGGCACGAGGCGAACAAGGTGAGCTACACCATCGTCATCCGCGACCTCACCGAGCGCCAGCACATCCAGCGCATGAAAGACGAGTTTCTGGCCACCGTCAGCCATGAGTTGCGTACCCCGCTGACTTCGGTGCTGGGTGCGCTCGGGCTGCTGGCATCGGGCGCGGCTGGCGCCTTGCCGAAAGCGGCCCTGCCACTGGCCGAGGTCGCCAAGCGCAACGGCGAGCGCTTGAGCCGCCTGATTGACGACATCCTGGACCTGACCAAGCTGGAAGCCAAGCAGATGGTGCTGCAAATGCGCAGCACGGCCCTGGATTCGCTGCTGCGCGAGGCGCTGACGGCCAATCAGGGCTATGCCCAGCGCGCTGGCGTGCATTTGGCGCTGGCGTTGACAGCGGGCAGCCCACCGGTACGCGTCGACGCCGACCGCTTCCTGCAGGTCATGGCCAACCTGCTCTCCAACGCCATCAAACACTCGGCTCCGGATGACACCGTCAACGTGAGCCTGGACTGGTCGCAAACCCGTCTGCGCGTCAGCGTGCAGGACCAGGGCCCCGGCATTGATCCGAAATTTCGCGCCCGCTTGTTCGAGAAGTTCTCTCAGGCCGACACGTCGGACCGCCGCGCCCAGGGCGGGACCGGCCTGGGTTTGTACATCACGCGGATGATGGTCGAGCGCATGGGCGGATCGGTCGGCGCCGACTCCGTGGCCGGCCAGGGCGCGTGCTTTCGGATCGAATTTCCGCTTGATCAGGCCTTGGCACGGGTGTCCACTCCCTGGCTGCTGCACATTGACAACGATCTGGACGCGCGTTTACGCGTCGCTGACTGGCTCACCCCGCTGTGCCCGGTGCAAGGGGTGGCCGACCTGCAGCAGGCGCGCGCACTGCTGGTGCAGGCGCAGCCGCCGATCATCATCGCCGACCCGCAGGCGCAGGGCTCGGCCGAAGAGTTTTGCCGGGCCTTGCTGCAAATGACCAGGGCTCATTGCGTCATCCTGTTCAGTGACGCAGTCGATCACCCATTCGTGCAGCGCCTAGGATTTGCCTGGCTGCAAAAGGCCCATGCCGGACGCGAAGAACTACTGGCTGCCGCCCGGATGGCCATAGGCAACTTGAACCAGGAGCATCTGCCATGAGTGAACTGCGCCGAGTCATGTGTGTCGAGGATGATCCCGACATTCGCATGATCATCGAATTCAGCCTGGCCAGCGTCGGTGGCTACGAAGTCTGCCTGTGCCCCGGTGGCACGTCGGCGCTAGTGCAGGCGCCCATTTTCAAGCCCGACCTGGTGCTGCTCGACGTCATGATGCCTGACCTTAGCGGCCCCGAAACACTGGCCGCTCTGCGTCTGCAGGACGGTATGAAAGGGGTTCCGGTGGTATTCATGACAGCCAAAGCCATGCCCGAGGAAGTCGAGGACTTGCTGCAATACGGCGCGACCGGTGTCATTGTCAAGCCCTTTGACCCGATAACGCTGCCGCAAGACATTCGGATTTATTGGCAGCACGGGCGTGGCCCCGGCCATGACTGAGGGCTTGGCGCCGACGGTGCAGGCGCGATTCGCTGCCTTGCAGCGCCATTTTGTAGCGGGTCTGCCGGCGCGCTGGCTGGAGCTTGAAGCCGCCACCACGGCAGCGACACGCCAGGCTGTACTGCACCGCCTCTGCGGCGCGGCCGGCAGCTTTGGCCTGGAGCGCCTGAGCGCGTCTGCGCGCGCGGCTGAGGAACTGGCGCTTGCGGGTTCGCCTGAGGCACTGGCACAGGCGCTGGCCCGGCTCCAGCTTCAGATCAAACTAGCGCAATCATCCGTGCGGGCGGGCGTTGCGCCGACACCACCCTGAATTCGTCACATTGTCGTGACACTTTGGCGTTCGAGCGGCGCTGTAATGCAGGTATCCCAAACCCAACCGCTAACATTTAATGGAAACAATGATGGAACTCAAAGGAATAATCGAAGGCAATGACGTGCTGGTGATCGAACTGCGTGAGGACAATCTCGATGCCAGCAATGTGCGCGAGTTCAAGGACGCCGTGCAATCCGTGATTCATGAGCGCAAGCAGGTTGTGCTCGACATGTCAGGCGTCAAGTTTGTCGACAGCTCGGGCCTGGGCGCGCTGATCTCGTGCCTGCGTATGCTCAACAGCCGGCGCGGTGATTTCAAGCTCTGCGCCATGTCCAAGACCGTGCGTGCGCTGTTTGAATTGATGCGCATGCACCGGGTCTTCAATATTCACGACACCCGGCAAGAGGCGGTCAGTTCCTTTGCCTGACATGGCGACAAACGCAATACTGGAAACCGGTCCTTTCAGCCGACGTGTTCTACGCGGGCTGCTGGCGGGGCGGAAAATCGGGCTCGATTGTTCGCATTCCTTGGGCTTAGCGTCGCCATGCTGCAACTCAATTTTCTGACGCAGTGGACCCAGGTCATCGTGTTTGCCTTGTGCCTGCTCGTCGTCGTCCTGACTTTCGTCGCCAAGATGAATTCACGGCGTTCGGAAATCAAGGCCTCAAAACAGGCCGCGCAGGAAATGTCCGATCTGCTCGGCAAGTACCGTGCAGTAGTCCAGACACTGGAGCAGCAGAAGATGGCGCTCGATCAGCACGCCATCGTCAGCATCGTCGATGCCGAAGACACCATTCTTTATGCCAACGACAAGCTGATCGATATTTCAGGCTATTCAAGAGACGAACTGCTGGGCCGAAAGCAGTACGAATTCCGCCATCCTCTCAATGCGGCGGATTACGCTGACTTGCGTGAGAGCCTGGCCAACGGCAAGATCTGGCACGGCGAGTTGCAAAAACGCCGCAGCGATGGCGGTTCTTACTGGGTGGCCAGCACCTCGTTTCCGGTATTGTCTGACGACGGCGGCGTGCAGCAGTACGTCACGGTCCAGACCGATATCACCGAACTCAGACAGACCGAAATCGCCTTGCAGGAAGCGCGCGATCGCGAGCTTGACATCGGCAACCGGATTCAGCGAACACTGCTGGCGGCCTCGCCCAAACAGCAAATGCACGGCCTCTGGTTCAGCCACTACAACCAGGCTTCCAAGGGTATCGATGGCGATTTTGTCGACGTCATCGAGCTCGGCGATAACTGCGTTGACATCATCATCGGCGACGTCATGGGCAAAGGCGTTCCAGCGGCCCTGTTGGGCGCTGCCACCAAGCTGCAGTTCGGTCGCACGCTGGCCGAACTCTACGCCCACCAGGACCAAGGGGGGGAACGGCCGGAACCGCGGGCCATTGTGTCGGCTGTGCACAAGGCCATGACGCCGCACCTGCAGGCACTGGAATCGTTTGTCACACTGGCCTACATTCGCATCGACCTGGACCGCAAACTGATTGCCTGGGTCGGCTGCGGTCACGAAGAGTCCCTGTTGATCCACGGCAACGGTGGGTCAACGCCGCTGCCCAATCAGCAACCGCCGCTGGGCATCCTGAACACGAGCGAGTGCGAGCAGAGCGAACTGCCGTTGGCCGCGGACGATATCGTGTTTCTCTGCTCGGATGGTTTGACCGATGCCATTGGCCCAGACGGTGAACACCTGGGCCGTGATATCGTCAACACAACATTGCGCCGATTGGTGCGCGAACACCCGACACCAACCGCCGCACTCCATTCACTGCGTCAGGAGTTGCTTCATTCAACGGTACAACTCAATGACGATGTGACCATGGCACTGATCATGCGGCCCGCCGCCAATACCACCGATACCCGCTATGAACTGCCGATCGAACTGCAATCCATCAGCGCCCTGCGCCAGTTTGTTCTTGAGCGCTCACTGCATGCCGGCTTGTCTGAAGCCGACGCCGCCATGTTCGAGTTGGCCAGCGTCGAGGTGTTTACCAATATCGTGCGTCACGGCAAGGGCTTGTTGCCGGACGCACCGCTGGAAATCATTGCCCACTGCACGGAGCAGGAGATAGTGCTGGAGGTCATCCACGTGGGTGACGCCTTCACGCCGCCAGCGCAAGCGGTCGAGCGCGACCTGTCAGCCTTTCCCGAGGGTGGCTTTGGCATGGCCATCATTCGCGGTGCCTGCAGCGCGGTTGAATTTTTGCACCATGAAGGCGTGAACACGGTACGCATGGCGCGCATGATCCGGGGTTGAATGGCACGGGTCGGCCTTGGCCGTGCGCCAGGGTTTTCAATCTCGACACATTTTTGACCCGCACATCGGTTGCAATACTGCATCGGGCCGCCAAGCTCCCTGGAAATACACCTACCTCATGAATATGCGAATTCAAAGCTTGCGCGGGCTGGCCTGTCTGCTGCTGGTGTTCTACCACGTGGTGGGCGCGAACGCCAGCCTGGGCTTGCACGTGGAAGACGGAGCGCTGCGCTGGCTCAACGACGGTCTGGCCTACCTGCGCATGCCCTTGTTCACCTTCCTGTCCGGATGGGTCTATGGCCTGCGTCCGTTTGCCGGCAACAGCCGCGCATTCCTGCTGGGCAAAGCCCGCCGCTTGTTGCTTCCGATGCTGGTGGTGGGAACGCTCTATGCTGTCCTGCACGCCATGACGCCGAACACCAACGCAACAACCAGTGCCTGGTATCTCTTGCATCTGCAACCGGTGGCGCACTTCTGGTTTGTCGAGTCGCTGTTCTGGGTCTTCCTGGTGATCTGGGCTTTGGAACGCAGCCAACTGATCGCCGGCATGAAGGGCTTGCTGCTGGTGCTGGCCCTGTCGTGCGCCCTTTATCTTTCGGTGCGTGGCTGGCACTGGCTGAGTCTCGATGGTGCCATTTACCTGATGCCCTACTTTCTGGTGGGCCTGATTTTTTCGCGTCTGGCCCTGCAGTCACAGCTTTCAAGCCCCTGGGCCCGCTTGTTCCTGGCGGCAGTGGCCCTCGTGGCGATTGTGGCCATGGGCATGCCCATACCCAACCCGGATCGCCGCAGCGTGGCAATGCTGCTGGTCGGTTTGTCCCTGTGCCTGCTGTGCCTCGGTTCGGGGCTGGTCGTTCCCTGGCTGACCCGGATCGGACGCTACTCGTACGCGATCTACCTGTTTCATGTCTTCTTCACGGCTCCAATCCGGATGGCACTGCACCTGCTCGGCCTTGACCCGCTGACGCTCAATCTCCTGCTGGGCCTGCTGCTCGGTCTGGCCGGCCCCATGCTGGTCGAACATCTGGCGGGCGGCTTCAAGTGGCCCGCGCTGCTGCTGCTGGGGCGCCGGGTCAAAAGCGGCAAGCCATTCCAAACCACAACCGAGCCGCGCGTGTTAGCGCGGTAATCTTTGCAAAACGCTATCGATACTTTTATTGAAGCCCTGGCCACCGCAACCGATGTCTGGGAAGGTGCCATCGCGCAGTTGAGCTGGCACCACGGCATCGTCGTGCTGGCCTACCTTGGCGCGGCCTGGCTCTGTCTGCTCAATGCCCATATTTCCCGGCAGAACCGGCAAGCGCACGTGTTCTGGTACCTCGGCGCTGCGGCACTGTGCCTGCTTGGTGTCAACACCGTGCTGCAGGCCGACCTGTTTGTCACGCAGTTACTGCGCGCCATCGCCAAATTGCAGGGCTGGTATGCACAGCGCCGGGAACTGCAATACGCCGCAGTGCTGCTGGCGGGCCTGATCTTCCTGCTCTCGATCAACTGGCTGCGCGCGCAGTTGAGCGCGGGTGACTTGCCTTCGGAACGGGTGGCCGCTGGCCTGGCGGCCCTGCTGCTGCTGTTTGCTGTGCGCGTGGTCTCGGCGCATGGGACCGACCAGGTGCTCAACTTGCACCTGGCCGGCGTCTCGGTCGGCCGTCTGCTGGAATTCACCGGCATCGGCCTGGTGATTCACGGCGCGCGCAACTGCCTGCGCCTGCATTGACGGCGGCTTGCTGCCGATGCGTCCGACGACGCTCATTGCGGACCTGCTGCGCAATCCATGGTTCTCGTGGCGAAGTCATAAGGCATGGATCGCCACGCTTCGCTTGCGATGACGACCGGCCTCAGTTCACACTTTTGCGATGCTTTTGAAGCGCCCCTGCCCTAGCATCCCCGGCATGAAAGCAATTACACCGACACCGTCCAAGGAACAGCCATGATCGTCATCAGCGCCACTTTTGTCGCCGAACCGCTGGCACGCCCGCTGGCCTTCATGCTCGAAGAACTGGGGCTGGCGCGGGAGATCGACTTCGCGCCCTACCACCAGGTGTTTCAGGAACTGCTGACACCGGGCAGCGCCTTTGCGCGCAACCGCAGCGGCATCAATATCGCGCTGATCCGCTTGGAAGACTATGTCCGTGAGCCCAGTGCCGCCGAAGACGCCTGTCAGACCGTGGCCCGCATTGGCGACGAACTCGGCGCGGCGCTGCAAGGCTTTAGCGCCAGCGCCGCCAGCCCGCTGCTGCTGGGACTGCTGGCACCCTCACCCGCCGTGCCGGCGGCGCTCGCGAGCGCGATAGCCGCTGCCAATGCCGCGCTGCTGACACGTCTGGCTGGACAAAACAGCATCGTGCTTCTGACGCAAGACGAGATCGAGCGCGTGGCGGTTGATCAGCGCTACGACGCGCAGCGCGATGCGCTAGCGCACATCCCGTTTTCCGACAGCCACTTTGCCAGCCTGGCACTGGCGCTGGCGCGGCGCATTCACGCCCTGCGCACAACGCCAGCCAAGGTGCTGGTGCTCGACTGTGACAACACCTTGTGGCGCGGCGTGGTCGGCGAGGACGGCGTTGCCGGCATCGCCTTGAGCGCGCCCTATCTGGCCTTGCAGGAATTCGCGCTGGCGCAGCAGCGCACGGGCGTTCTGCTGTGCCTGGCGAGCAAGAACAGCGAGGCCGATGTGCTCGATGTGCTGGCGCAGCGCAGCGAAATGCGCCTGCGCGCAGCCGACGTGGTAGCGCATCGCATCAACTGGCTGCCCAAGGCGACCAACCTGCGCTCGCTGGCCCAGGAACTGAACCTGGGTCTGGACGCTTTTGTCTTCATGGACGATAACCCGCTCGAATGTGCCCAGATGCGCGCCGAGTTGCCCGCTGTGGTAACGCTGCAGGTTCCGGCCGAAGACGGCATCGTCGCGTGGCTTGATCACGTCTGGAACTTTGACAAATTGGCGACCACCGAAGAGGACGCCAAACGCACGCAGATGTACCGCGAAAACGCAGCGCGGCGCTCGCTCGAATCGAGTGCCGGCGACATCGGTGAATTCCTGGCTGCGCTGAACCTGCAAGTCGAGATCGCTGTGCCAAGCGAGGACGAGTGGGCGCGCATCGAGCAGTTGACGCAGCGCACCAACCAGTTCAACTTCAGCACGCGCCGGCGCTCGGTGGCCGAGCTCAAGGCCTTGCAGGCGCAGGGCGCGCAGGTGCTGCGGGTTCGGGTGCGCGATCGCTTTGGCGACTATGGACTGGTCGGCGTCATGATCGCGTTGGCGCGTGGCACGGCACTGGCCGTGGACAGCTTTCTGCTGAGTTGCCGCGTGCTGGGCCGTGGCGTCGAACACGCCATGCTGCGCAACCTGGGCGAGCGCGCCAGCGCGCTCGGTCTGGCCAGCGTCGATCTGGAACTGATCAGCAGCGCACGCAACGAGCCGGCGCGCGCCTTTGCCGACAGCGTTGCCGCCGACTGGGCACAAGCGGGCGCGGCTGGCTGGCACTACCCAATACCGCTGGCGCAGGCGCTGGCGATTGCCCATCAGCCCGGCCACGACCCTGAGGCGGTAACGCAGGCGCGTTTGGGCGATGAAAAAAAAATCCGGCACGCCAGCCAGCGCCAGTGCGGGCGCGGCGGCGCGCTCGCAGCGTTACACGCGCCTGAGCACAGTCATGGTTTCCGGTCAGGCTTTGTTGCGTGAACTCGATTTGCAAGGGCGCCGCCCGCGCGCCATGAGCAGCCCTGCCAGCGCCGCCGCTTCGGACATCGAGCGGCGTCTGCAAGACCTGTGGGAGGAAGTGCTAGGTATCGATGGTCTCGGCGTCGAGGACGACTACTTTGCACTCGGCGGCAGCTCTTTGCAGTCAGTCAAGTTGTTCAGCGAAATCGAGCGCCGCTTTGGCGTGCCGCTGCGCCTGACCACCATCCTCGCCGCACCCACCGTGCGTGCGCTGGCGGCCCTGATCGATCCGCGCGCCGCCATGGCCCGCAGCAGCGTCGTTCCGCTGCGCGTCGGACACCAGGGCAATCTGTTCCTGGTTCATGATGGTCTGGGCGAAACCCTGCTTTACGTGAATCTGGCGCGCCGCCTGCCCGCTCATTTGTCGGTCTTTGGTATCGAACCACGCCGCTTGCCGGGCATCGCACTGGCGCATGCCAGCATGGAAGAGATGGCAGCCTATTACGTGGAACAGATGCGCTCGGTCCAGCCGCAGGGGCCGTATCGCCTCGGTGGCATGTGTGCCGGCGGTGTCATCGCCTATGCCATGGCAGCGCACCTGCGCGCACTGGGCGAACCGGTCGAAGTGGTGACGATTCTGGACGGGGCCACACCGCAGGCGCCGCGTCGTACCGGACGGATCGCCAAGGCGCGCCTGGCAAGCCTGCGTAGCCTCATGCAAGGTCATTCTGAGCACGCTGCACAAGCCGGCACTGCATTGACCTTACTCGGTGCCCTGGCGGGCAAAGTCTGGGGCGCCCTGCGCTATGAGTGTTTGAATCTCCTGCAGCGCAAGAGTGCGCAACTGCGCTTTCTGCTGCTGCAATCACTGGTGCGCCGTGATCGCAGCTGGCCGGACTGGCTGCCTGAACTGAGCGTGGCACAGATTTTTAGCGCCCTGGAAGCACGTTATCAACCACCACCGCTGGCGGATGTTGCCGTGCTGCTGGTGCGCGCCACCGAAGGTGCGGGGGACGATACGCCGTACCGGGACATTTACGCCGGCGACGATTTTGGCTGGCGTCAGGTCGCAGCCAAGCTGGTGCTGACCGATGTGGCGGGTGGCCATGCCAGCATGCTGCAGCAAGCCCATGTTGATTCCCTCGCCTCAAGCTTGCTGGCACACCTGCCGGCGTGGTCCGAGACCGCAGTTAGGAGTGCCACATGAGCGCCACCAATGGAAAGGTGCTGCAGGTAGCGGTCGTGATCGTGACTTATCGCTCGGCGGCGTTGACGCTGGACTGCCTGCGCTCCTTGCAGTCGGAGCGTCTGCATCCGGCCTACCAACTCAAGGTGGTGGTTGTAGACAACGCATCCGGGGATTACGCGGCCATTGCCGAGGCCATCGCGCGCGAGGGCTGGGGCGACTGGGTGTCACTGGTCGAGGCGCCACGTAACGGCGGCTTTGCCTATGGCAACAACGTCGGTTTCGCGCACGCGCTGCGACTCTGGAATCCGGATTACCTGCACATGCTCAATCCCGACACCCGCGTCAAACCCGGCGCCGTTGGCGCACTGCTTGCTTTTCTTGAACTCAAGCCGGCCGTCGGCATAGCCGGCAGCAGCTTCGAGAATGGTGACGGCAGTGACTGGCCGATTGCCTTTCGCTTTCCGAGCGCACTAAGCGAACTGGAATCCGGTCTGCGCCTCGGGCTGGTGTCGCGCCTGCTGCGTCGCTGGGTCGTACCCCAAGTCATGGCGTCACGGTCACAGCAGATTGATTGGTGCGCCGGCGCATCGATGATGCTGCGGCGCGCCATGCTGGAGCGGATTGGCGGCCTCGACGAGCGCTTCTTTCTTTACTACGAAGAAACCGAGTTCTGCTGGCGCGCGCGCCAAGCCGGTTTTCAGACCTGGTACGTGCCTTCCAGTCGGGTCATTCACATTGCCGGCCAGAGCACCGGCTTGACCGAACGTGGTGCTGCGCCCAAGCGCCTGCCGGACTATCTGTTCGAATCCAGGCGGCGTTATTTTCTGCTGACACTGGGCTTGCCAAAGGCGTGTGTCACCGATCTCTTGGCACTGGCGGCCGGCGCGCTTGGCACGGCCAAGTTGATACTGCAAGGCAGACGCCACGAGCTTGTTCCGGGCTACCTGTCCGGCATCTGGCGGCACAGTGTGCTGCGCAGGCGAAACAGGGTGCTGGCAACGCCGCTGACGCCGCAATTGCCGGCGGCCTGAGCTGTGATCGCAAGCGCATCACTACTTGGGCAGATACGACTGCCGCCCTACCTGTCGATCAGTGCTGGCGTCTTGACTGACGCTGTGCCGGCGCTCAGTGCAGGCGAACAGGCATCCATAACGCCCATGGCCCCGGCACGGCTGGCCGAATTCGCACAGGGGCGCATGCACGCGCGTATCGCCCTGGACCGACTCGGTTTGGCGCATGCCTCGATCCCGGTGGCGAGCGACCGCGCGCCAATCTGGCCGCAGGGTTTTGTCGGAAGCATCAGCCACGTGCCTGCAGATCGGGCACGCAAACTGCCGGGTCAAGTCATTGCCGTCGTAGCGCGCGCGTGCGACTGTCCAGGTCTGGGTGTTGATCTGGAGCGTACCGGCCAGTTGCAGCCCGAACACTGGGGAGCGTTTCTGAAGGCGTGTGAACTGGCCTCACTTGCCTTGCGGCCGGTTGCACAGAGAAGTCTTGTTGCCCATGCGATCTGGAGCGCCAAGGAGGCCGCCATGAAGGCCTCGCAGCAGGCGCTGGACCCACAGGATATTGAGATCCGCATGGGCGCCGATGATCAGAGTTTTGTCGCCGACTTTGTGGGTCCCGACATGGGCCGACTGCGCCTCAATGGCCAGATCGCTTATGCCGATGGCTGGCTTGCAAGCCTGGCGACCTTGCCGCCGGTCCCTTCCAATTCCGGTCAAGTTTGTTCACATTTCCGTAATGATCTTGTGCTCAGCGACACATAACGTTTGATTTGATCGATTACATCGGAAATTGCCGCAGTTATGGGGAGATAAGGCATGAACATCATCAATTTAGCCAAGCTGGGTTCAAAACACCTGCGCAACGCAATTTCGGAGGAGATATACCTGAAGACAGCGCACGATTTCACGATGCCGGTCTCAATTTACGCCGAGGTGATCGAACGCTGCAACTACAAGTGCCGCTACTGCAGTTATTGGCGGCGACCGGACTATTCTGAGGAAATGACAATTGAGCAGTGGCAAGCGGCACTGCTTGACCTCAAATCGTTCATTGGAAAATACCACATTGAGTTCTCGGGTGGCGAGCCGTATGTAAAGAAAGGTTTTCTGGATCTGGCCCGCTTCTGTCATGACAATGCTATTCATTGGGGCGTTACGACCAATGGCAGTTCTTACAAGAACAAGAACATTGCCAAACAGACCGTGATGGCGAAGCCCTTCAACATCAATATTTCGATCGACAGTCGAACCGAACGCGTGCACAACTATTCTCGCGGCATTGAAGGCAGTCTGACGGACATCAAGACCGGTCTTGCCAATATTCGCGCTGAAAAAGAGCGCCAAGGTGTCGAGTTTCCCGTCATCATCAAACCTGTCGTTCACAAGCTCAATTTCCGCGCGCTTCCCGACATGGTTTATTGGATTCGGGAGATTGGCGGCACAGCAGTCAACTTCCAGCCCATCTCTCCCGACACGGCGGAGGCCAGTGGCGAATTGTGGATTGACGAGTCTGACATGCCTGATCTCATGGCCGTGCGCGATAAATTGATCATGATGAAGCGCGAGGGCGCACCGATTCTCAACAACGAGCTGCTGTTGACGATGTGGCCGAATCACTTTCGAAATGAAAAGGCACCACGAGACCTGTTACCCTGTCGCGTGGGTATGCGGACTTACTTTATTCGCACCGATGGACGTGTCGAGATGTGCTGGAATTTCCCGCCAATAGGCGATGTCAAGAAGCAAAAGGCCCGCGAGATTTGGTACGGACTGGAAGGATCTACCCGTCGGAAAGAAACAGTGCAGTGTGAAAAGCTTTGCCTGTTTACTTGCCTGTCGCAGAAGACACTCGGTGACAAGGTGAAGATGGGGCTGACTTTGCTTCGATAGAAGTTTATGGTTTCAATTCCAAACAAGAGGAGCGTCCAAAAATGACTCCAATTGCACTGGTATCGCCTGGTCAAGTGGATCTTTCCACGCAGTGCGCAAAGCCGTTTCGCGTTGGCTTCGTTGGACTACTTTGTTTTTGATGTCGCAGCCTATTGGCGGATGCGTCAGCAATTGCGGGGCGGTCGGTGTTGGGATCTGATCCATCGCGTGACGCCGGTCAGCTTGACTGCCCTGACTTGGCTGTGCCGATTGGGAATTCCTCTGATTCTCGGACCCCTCAACAAACGCTCAATTGCGCGAGTCGGGCTTACCAGTTCGGCTAACGATGGTCGGCGATGGCCCCATGCATGGCGATTGGGAAGCGCACGCCGCAAGGCTGCGAATCGGCCGGCGCGGTGCTGACTGAAGCGATGGCCTCTGCGCGCCCGGTGATTGCGATGAATTTTGGTGGCCCGGCAGAGTGGGCTCAGCGTGGCCTGGCTAGACGTGCGCGCGCTGAAAAATCTACAGTTGGGAAGCCAAACTTGAAGCTGCCGACGCCATGTACCCAGAAGTCCTGACGGCTTCGGGGGCAGCAATGGCTCAAGCCGCTCTGGCCAAATGACGAATTGGATCGACGCCTGCCAGCCTTGACCTGGCGGCGCTTGAAGTGCTTGCGCCAGCGGCGGGGTTTTGAAACGATCAAGGCAGACCAATGGGTCCGGTCATAGCAGCACATAGCCCATGTGCAGCGCAGCGCAATCCGGGCTTGTCAGGGCGCCCGCCCAAGTTGTTGCAGCGAGTAGGCTTTGAGCGCCGCGATGTCGGCACGCGTTCCGGCGAGCCAGCGCGTCAACAACTCGCCGCTCTTCAAAGGCACCTGGATTGACTCCCAGGCGGCAGCGGAACGCTGCGAAACGCGGCGATAGACAGCGCCGTCCTGCAGCGACGCAATGGCTTGGGCCAGCGATTCGGGCTTGCCCTCGTCAAACATCAGCACACCGTCCTGCTGGCCCAAGGCCGGGACGAACATCGGGTGGCTCGAAATGATGAGCGGACTGCGCGAACACAAACCCTCGTAGATCGCCATCGGCAAACCTTCGGCGTAACTGCTGCGGCTGGGCACCACCACGGCATCGTGTTCGCGCATCAGGCGCTGCACAGCGTCGTTCGAAACCCGGCCCATGAAATCAACGTAGGCTGCAATGCCAAGCGCCTGCGCGCGCTGTTTCATTTCCTCGACCGCTCCGTCGCCGGCCAAGCTCACGCGCACCGGCAGCGCGCGCGCACGCAGCAACGCCACCGCATCAATGAGATCCCCCACGCCCTTGGATTCAAGAATCGTTCCGACGTAGAAAAGCGAGAAGCCGCGCGCCGCATCGGGCGCCTCTTTCGGGCTGTTGGCCTCAGGCCTCGCGTGTGACGGCCAGTCCCACGCCAGCACCTTGCCGGGATTGACGCCAATGCGGACCAGATTGCGCGCCGCCGGGAAGTTGTGGTTGCTGACGACCTCGAACTTGGGCAGATTCAGAATTCGCCCCAGCAGTTTCTCGGACAGTCGGCCACGCAGCGAGGTGCTGGAGAAACTGTCGGCGAAATTCGGCAGTACGCGCTTGGCCCGCAGCAGCCCCCATAGCAGGGCAGCAATCAGGGGGGTGTTGACGATCAAATGCGTGGGTTTGAGCTGCTCCAGAGTCTTGAGCAGGCCCAGCACATCGCGCCGCTCGGCCCAGCCCAGCCCGATGGCACGCACGCCGTTTTGCAGGGTGACATCGTAGGGCGCCGGCGGCAGCGCGATCACGGTGACACGCTGCGCCTGCGCCAGCTTGCCAACAAAATCGACCGAGTAGCGTTGCGCGGCATAGACCTCGGGCCCGCCGGCAGCAAAGCGTTCGAACGCTTCCCGGTAGTCGCCGTACTGGATGAATACCACATGCGAAGGTTCTGAAATCATCAAACCAGTCTAGCACCGGCCTGCGCTTCGAATCGTGATCAAACTGTGTCAGAAAGGCTTAGCGCAACAGGCGGTTGCGCCAACGCCGCAGGCTGGCAACCAGGCGTGCTGACCACGCCAACTGATCGAACCAGCGCAACGCATGCACGTCCGTTTTTGACGCGCGCTGAAAGCCCAGCTGACTGGAGGACAGCCAGGTGATCACCTCGGGATGGGCGCGGCGGAACCAGCAATAAGCGCCATCGACATGCATCGGGCCGCCCAGCGCGTCGCCTGGGGCGCGGGTCAACATGGCTTCAAGGTAGGCGACCAGCGCAGCGATGTGCGCGCCATTGATTGCCAGAAAGGCACTGGTTCCGATCAGGGTGGCGGGCGCGGCCTGCACGCAGGGCAAATCGGTCTGCGCCAGCGGCTCGTGCAAAAAATAACTGCCATAGCACATGCCCCAGTTCTGCTGCGCCAAAAAGCGGGCCAGCAGGTCGAACTTCTCGGAAAATTTGTCGCAGAAGTTCAGGTCGTCTTCCAGAATCAGCAGCGAGCCGGCTCCGGCCCGAGCGGCCTGGCGCAATACCGCCAGATGGCTCATGAAACAGCCATGCGCGCCAACGCTTGTAAAACCAGCGGCCGCGTCGGGCCGGATCGCCTCAAAGACTTCCACCCCGGGAGAATCCAGGCGCAGACCAATGTTCTGCAACTGCTCGCGCATCTCGGCCTGGCGATCCGTTCTTGCGCGCAGGTTGATGACGACAACCCGATCAAAAAAGGTGTTGATGGCCTGCTTCATCGGCGGCTTGTCATCTCACTCCGAGTCACGTTTGGTGCGCACCCAGCCCGAACGTTTTTTCAAAAAGTAAGCCAGATAGACCGGCATCTTCCAGAGCGCGTAGAGCGGCGTTGTCAGCAACTCACGCGCGCTGAGCAAATGACGTCCAAAGCCCCACCAGGCCAGGCCAATGGCCAGGCCAAATGCAAGCACCGACAGGCTCAGCAGCACGGCGGCGCTTTGCCACACCGGCCACAGCAGGGCGGCGCTCAGCGTCAGCAACTCGACCAGCGCCAGCAGCAGAAAATAAAACGCCACCGGTGGTATCAGCAAGTCCATTGCCATCACGATCAGGGCCGGCTTGCCAGTCCTGAGGGCCGCCGCCAGCAAACCGGGCAATTCTTCGGTCAGGGTCGCCAGGTGGCCGTGCTCCCAGCGCGACTTCTGCACTTTGGCCACACCGGTGTCCTGTGGGAAAGCACTGCTGACCCGGACCTGCGGCAGAAACTGCGGCGCATGTCCGGCAACGGCCAGGTCAACACCGAGTTTCATGTCTTCGGTAATATGGCCGGTGGCCAGTTTGGCGCTGGCCATCAGCGTCCAGGGCAGCGCCATGCCGGTGCCCATCAGGTGGCAGGCGCCGCCCAGGCGAAACGATCCCAGCGGGCGCACCAGGTTCTTCATGAGCATGGCAAATTCCAGCACGCGCAACTTCAGACCGGCGTTCTCGCCGGCGCTCATCAGGTTGAGCATCTGAACCGGCTTACCCGTGGCGGCGCAACGCTGCACGATGCAGGCCACAGCGCCATCGCTGAGCACGCAGTCGGCGTCGACCACCAGCACGACATCGGGCGGATCGGCGCGCAGCTGCGCAACGCCGAAGGCCAGCGCATAGCCTTTGCCGCGCAACTGCGCGTCCTGGCGCTCGACCACCTGCGCGCCGGCGCCGCGCGCCAGCGCAGCGGTGTCATCGTGGCAGTTGTCAGCAATCACCAGCAGGGTGTCGTGCGGGCCAAGCTGACGCTTGAGGCATTCAATGGTCGGAATAACGTTGACCGACTCGTTGTGCGCCGGCACCAGCACGGCAACCCGCAAAAGCGCCAACGCCGGCGCGGCCTGCGCCGTGCTGGCGCCAGGCGCGCGCCGCAGTGCGGCCAGGGTTAGCACCAGCAGTGACAACGCCGGCAGTGTGAGCGGCAACACAGCCAGTGCGAGCAGAAGTTCAAACATGGTTCGGTATCAGTCTATTGCGTGAAACTGCTACAGTCTGGTAACACTCGCAGTCAGCCCTCGCAGTGTAATGGACGTCAAGGCGTAGCAGCATGCGCCAACCGCTTCATCGCGCCCATTCCTATTTCAAAGAAGTCATGCACCAAGCCATGGATACCAGTCAACTGCCCGGTCGCGGCATCAAGCCGCTGCGCAGCCTGCGCACGCACTACCGCGTGAGTGCCTTTATCTGGCTGCTGGTGCTGCTGGCGGGCCTGCCGGTGGTCTGGATCAAGGGCCAGAGCTATTACGGCGTGGAGTCGGTGTTCCAGGTCTCGCCCAATTACATGAAGACGCTGTCAACCGACAAGGAAGTGGAGCTGCAATCGAACTCGCAGTACCGCGAGTTCGTCAACCACCTCTCCAGCACGGTCAAGCGCTACGACGTGCTGCAACGCGCCCTGAAGAAACTGCGCGAGGCCAAGGTGGACGCCCAGCCCAAAGGCTTGAGCGAGCGCAAATACATCGAGCAACTGCAAAAATCGGTGACCGTCAAACCGGTTGCCGACACCTACATGGTGCGCATCGGCCTAGAAGGTGAGAAAAAGGAGTTGCTTGCCGAAATTGTCAACGCGGTCACCAGCGCCTTTCTGGAAACAACCAAGAGCGAGCAGATCTTTGGCTCGGTCGAACGGCTTGAGATGCTGCAGGCCAATGCCGACAAATTGCAGAACGAAATCGTGGCGCTGGAAGCGCAGCGGGTGGAGCTGGCCGAACGCCTGGGCTTGACGACGTTTGGTGATAACGCCATCAACCCCTACGACAGCATGCTGCTCCAGGCGCGCGACAAATTCACCACGGCCTCAATCGAACGCGCCCATGCCGAGGCAACCTTGCAGGCGTTTCTGGCACAGCGCGAGACGCCGACATCTTTGGGCCGCTCGCTCATGGAGATGCGCTTGCAGGACAACGGGTTGCAGGCGCTGCGCAACGAAGTTGTGAAACGCTCTGAAGAGCTCACGCGCACGACGATTGGGCTGGAGGACAAGCACCCGGCCCGAAAACCGGCGCAGGCCGAATTTGACTCCATCAACAAACGCCTGCAGGCCAGTGAGTCTGAATTTGAAAAAGCCGCCTTCGACAACGTCAAGACCCGCCTCATCGGATCGCTGCACCAGACCAAACAGGTGGAAACCGAAATTCAGCTCAACCTGAAGAAGATCGAGGGCCAGGCCGCCGATTACGCCCGCAACTTTCAGAAGGCGATGCGCCTGACCGGCGACATCCACAAGCGCGAGCAGGAACAAAAAGAAGTGCGTGACCGGCTCAACTACCTGCAAAACGAGAGCGGCGCGATCGGCTTTGTGCGCCTGGTTACGCCGGCCCTGCCGGCCGAACTACCGATGGGCATTGGCAAGACCAAGCTGTTGCTGATCGTCCTGCTGCTGGCCACGGCGCTGGCCCTGGCCGCGCCGATTGGTCTGGACCTGGTAGACCGGCGCATTTACACCGTCAACGAAGCCGAGAAACTGATGGGCATTCCGGCGGCCGGTTGGCAGTTAGAGGGGGCTGATCTGCCGACGCAGATCTATGCCAGAGAGCAGACGCGACGCTTTGTTTCGACCCTGATACGCAACAAGACCCGCTCCGGCAAGAATGTTTTTTCGTTCACCTCGGTCAAGACCGTGGAAGCGGCAACTTCGGTCATTCTCGACACCGCAGTCGTTTTCAAGCAGTTGGGCAATCGGGTGCTGGTGGTCGATGCCAACAGTTTTTCACCGGCCCTGGCATTCGATCCGGCACGCGCCGGTCTGTCGGATTTCCTCGCCGGCGACAATGAACCCGAGCAGATTGTGCAAACCATTTCGTACCATGACACGGCCATTGAGGGTGTCGGCTTTGGCACCCAGCTTGGCGCCGGTGTGCAACGGCTTGATCGGCTCAAGGCGGTGGTTAGCACCTGGTCGCACGACTATGATTTTGTGCTGATCAACTTGCCGCCGCTGCTGCTGGGCGCCGACGCCGAACTGCTGATTGATGCGCTGGGCCAGGTGTTCCTGGTGCTGGAGGCACAATCCATCAGCAAAGGCGAGGTCACACGCGCCAAGCGCCTGCTGGAGAAACTCGACCCCGAAGCGGTGGGGCTGTTTGTCAACAATGTCCCGGTGTTCCAGAGTGGCGGCTATATGAAGGAGCTCATGGTCGAGACCCTGACCAAGGAAAAATACAGCCGCTTCATGAGCCTGTCAGGCCTGCGCTTGCAAATCGAAGTGCTGCGCGCGCAATGGGTGCAAAGGCGCAACAAGTAAATGACCGAGTACAGCGTCTTCATTGCGATGCTGATTGCCGTCGTGGTGCTCGTCAAGCGGGACCTGGAAACAGCCTTTTTACGTGTC
The DNA here is from genome assembly GCA_903920695.1 of uncultured beta proteobacterium. Taxonomy (GTDB): domain Bacteria; phylum Pseudomonadota; class Gammaproteobacteria; order Burkholderiales; family Burkholderiaceae_C; genus Rhodoferax. The sequence goes on along the minus strand of CAIXNB010000076.1, from coordinate 7,985 downwards.
TGGATCCCAGTCTTCGTGCTGCTCCCCTTCATGTTCTGGATACATGTGCCACTGGCCGCCGACTACAACTTCATGTCGGCGGCGATCTTCCCGATAATTTATGTTCTGCTAAAAAATAAATTCCGCGAATTTCACTTTGGACGGATGGAAGCACTCCTCTTGCTCTATCTGAGCATCCGGGTCGTTGCCGACTTCCTCAGTCGTGGCTATTCCGACGCACAGCACTACGCCCATTTCATGGTAAGTTCTGTCATTGGCCCATTCTTGCTGGGACGTTACATCATCAACAGTCGACGCATGGATTTCGAGACCTCACGAACCTTCGTATTGTTGTTTCTCATCCTGTTTCCGATGTTCTTGTATGAGGCGAAGTTCTGGGTTAATCCGATCTACAAAATCCTGTCGCCGCTATTTCCCCATGTGACCAGCGGTTTGTCAATTCGCTATGGACTCGCGCGCACTGCAGGCAATTTTGAGCATCCCATCCTGGCCTGCATCATGATCATCGTCGTTTACCGCCTGCATCGCTGGCTCTCCTGGCAAGGCATCTGGGAGCAGACGCAAACGGGCTGGCTGGGCTGGTTTCAGAAACAGTCCCGACGCTTCCCGATTGCCTTCCAACACCAGATCTCCATCGCGCTGATTGTGATGGCGCTGATGACCATTTCGCGCGGGCCCTGGATCGGTGCCTTTACAGGCGCAATCCTGACCATGGTTGGTAATGCCAAAGATCGCAAGAAATGGCTCATCATCGCGCTGCTTGTACTTCTGATCGGTGGCGTCGCCGGGCAGTTGGCGCTGGACGCCTACATCACGCCCCGGGAGGGCGAAATCCTCAGCGGTGAGGCGCAGACCATGCTGTACCGCAAGGTCATGATTGATCAGTACAGGGGTTTCCTGATGGAAAAGCTCTGGACCGGTTGGGGCTTGACGACGGTGCCAAAAATTCAGGGTATGGAATCGGTGGACAACGCCTTCTTCTTGATGGCGCTGCAGCACGGCATACTGGCGCCAACCCTGTTCATCATCATCTTTTTGTACGCCATCATTTCACAGGTGAAATTCGGCCTGCAGGCGGCGCCAGGTGAGACGCCGATTGGCTTCACCTTTTCTGGCATCTATCTCATGTGCTTCGTCTCATTTTTCACGGTCTACATGGGGTCACAAACAGAACCGATGTTGTTCCTGCTCCTGGGGTGGGGAGAGAGCATAAAAAACCGCGGTGTTGATGTAAATTTGATGACTGGTAATTCAACATCCAAACCAGGTGTTGGGAAATTTGCTTTTAGACATGTACTGTATTAGCCGAAACGTTACACCATTGAACAAAGCGCCAGCGCAACGGACCGTCACCTGGGGAATTGTTCTTGTTGAATGACATCGAGCAGGCGCGTCGTCGCATCGTCCCAGGAATAGCCGTGCGCCTTGCGGTAGGCGCGCTGCGAGAGCGCCAGCCAATCGCTTTCTGATTGGCGGCACAGAGCCACGATGGCAGCGGCCATTTCCTCGGGCGATTCCTTGGCCACCAGCACGCCAGTGCCGTCGCCCAACAGATCCTGCGCCGCGCCAATGGGCACGGCGATCACCGGCGTGCGACAGGCCATGGCCTCCAGAATCGGCAAGCCAAAGCTGTCCAGCCGCGAGCCGAACAGCCATGCATCGCAGCCGGCGTAAATCTCCCTGAGCTGGCTTTGCGGCGGACGGCAGACGTAATCGGCGTCACGCGGCAATGGCTTTTCGCTGTTGGGCTGATCGGTGCCAAAGGCCAGCACCCTGAGTTGCGGAATTTGCTGGCGTGCCAGTTCGCAGGCGCGCGTGCAGATGTCCGCGCCCTTGATGTGGGCGTGGGAATAAATGAAGCCGACTGTCGGCAGCGCTTGTTTGCCACGCGCCGGCGCATTGAACTGGATCAGGTCAACCGCGTTCGGAACCACGCTGATGGCGATGTCTCCGACCTTGTTTTTGATCGTCTGCTTGAGGTCACCCGAGATGGCAATCTTCAGATTGGGCAGTCGCAGTGCGCTGTGCACGCGCGCGACCACCTGCGGGTCAAGCCAGACTTCGTAGCCCTGGATCAAATGCACTTTGCGGCCCTTGCTGGCCGGCATGGCTTCCATCCAGAGCGCCGTTTCCCACCAGGTGGCGACGATGATGTCGGCATCGGGCACATCATTGGCGGTGATGGCGCGCGGGCGATCCAGTACCTTGTGCGGCACGCCGGACAATGCGATGTGCCCGGGATAGGAGACACCGTCCGCCTGCAGCTTTGACCAATCCCGTTGCAGAACGGCACGCACTTTTTGCCGCGGGCTCAGGCGGTCCGGGGCGCAGTTGACGACCAACACGTCGTGACCGCGCGCCTGCAGTTGTTGCGCATAGATGGCGACGACGCGCGTGCCACCGCTGATGTCGTCAGAGGGCAATAAAAAGGTAATCCGCATGGTCTTACTTCAAAAGGGCACTCAGCACTGAGTCCAAGGCCCAACCCGCCAACAGTCCGGTGGCAAAGGCCGGCAACCAGACCTGCTCGGAGGCCAGGGTTAACAGACCACTGCGGTACTTGAACCACAAAGCCACCGGCCAGTTGGCGAACTGACTGACCACTACTGCGGCAATCGCTCCCTTTTCACCGGATGCGGCGAAGCCTGCAGGAATCAGCAAAGCCAGGCTCAATGCCCGCAGGGCGTTGCTGGTACTTACCCACGCCGGCTGACCTTTGGCAAACATCAGTTGCTCCACAACTTGATGCCGAATCGCCAGTAAACCCAAGGCAAGCCATTGAAGCATCCAGCCCGCATCGTGGTAACGATGGTCGTAGAGCAAGTCCACAGCCCAATGACCGGCCACAAAGATGCCGCCCGCCATTAGCCCCAGGAAAGCATCGGCAATTTGCTGAACACGGGTATAGACCCGCGCGGCTTTGTCGGCGTCGCTGCGCAGGGCTTCGCTCAGGGTGGGAAAAATGATGTGGGCGTTCAAGGTGGAATAGATGCCCATGACCGCCATCATCAAGGTGGTGGCAATAGAAAACACGCCGAAGCTGGCGGTCGTCAAACTGCCACCAAGAATCAGTTTTTCCCCATTGGCGGCCAGAAAACCGATCACCGATGAGAGCAGAATCCACTTGCCAAAACCCACAATCTCCAGCGCGCAGGAGCGATCCCAAGCAGGACGGCAAGACGGACCAGGCAAGTACCAGTGGCTCAGCACCGTGCGTGCAACGGTCGAGGCCATGGTGCCAACCAGCAGACTCCAGACGGATCGCGTCGCCAGGGCCAGCGCCACGGTGACCGTCATCGCGATCACCTGACAGAAGAGTTCAAGCCGGGTCAGATAGGCGACTTTGAGTTCGCGCTGTGCGATCGCCAGGTTCATTGATTCGAGTCCCTGCAACAGGGCGCAGATGCTGAAGACCGCGACCATCACGGGCAAGCGCGGGTCGGCATAGGCAGTGCCGGCTTGAAAGTACCCGGCACTGCCAGCCACTTTAAGCAGGACCGCGATCAAGAGCACGACGGCACACAACAAGGCGCCGCGCAGCAACTGAATCGACCAGGCAGTACCCAGAAAATTGAGCTCGGTTCCGCGCTCACTCTTGACCACGCTTTGCCAGACGCCCAGATCGGAAAACATGACCAGTGCGAAATACAGGATGTTGACCGCGGCCAGAAGTCCATAGGCTTCTGGCAGCAGCAAACGGGTCAGGATCAGGTTGCTGATCAGACGCAGCAGTTGGGATGAGATGTTCCCCCCCACCAGCCAGCCAGCCGCACGCAGCATGCGACTGCGAAGCGGCACCGCTGGCGTGCTCGGTTTGTGGGAGATATCCATGTTTGTCAAATCCTTGAGGTCGCGAAGCCAGCGAAGATCTGGCCCAGCCGCGCCACGTTGCGCCCCAGGTCAAAGTTGGCCAGCACTTTTGTGTGGGCGGCTTGCGCCAGCGAACGGCGCAATTCCGGCTCGCGTATCAGGCGTCGCAACTGGGTCGTCAGACTATCCAGATCGCCCGGTGTCGCGAGCAAACCGGTGCGCTCGTGTTGGATCAATTCCGGGATGCCGTTGACCGGCGTCGAGATACAGGGCACACCGCTTGACATGGCTTCCATCAACACCACCGGAATGCCCTCGGCCAGGCTGGGCAGGACGAAGATGTCGGCTCGTGCGAAATGCGCGCGCACAGCGGCCTGATTCAGCGCGCCGGTCAGCACGATGCGATCACCCAGTTGCAGTTGTTCAATCGCTTTCTCAATGCGTGCACGGTCCGGGCCGTCGCCGACCAGGGTCAAGGAGAAATCAAGACCTTCGTCACGCAGATTGGCGCAGGCCTGCACCAGCAGGATCTGTGCCTTGGCAGACGACAGACGTCCCACGCACAGCAGTTTGACGGCAGAGGTGCCGGCGTCCCGCACCGAATACGTAAACTGCGCCGGGTCGACACCAAGGCGGCACACCTGCAGTTTGTCCCAATGCGCAGGGTCACTGATGCGCATCAACTGTCCTTTGGCGAATTGGCTGATGCAGACCACGTCGTCGGCCTGTGCCATCTTGAGCGCCAGGTGTTGGCCCGGCACATCGTCAAACTCGTCAGGCCCGTGAATGGTGTAGGAGAGGTGGCAATTGTTCAGCTGCTTGACCAGCACGCCAACGGTCGCGCTCGCGTTGCCAAAGTGGACATGCAAATGCCGTGCGCCCTGCTGCGCCATCCAGCGTGCCACCAGGCAAGCCTCGGCAGCGTAGGCCAGGCCATAAAGCCAGTGACCGCCCTTGCCCAGTCCCAGGCCCAGGCGCAGCATGCCGGCCAATTTGAGCGGTGATCTGCCAAGCCAGTACAACAAGGCGCCGAGCGCGCCGGGCCAGCCCTGGGCTTTGACGAAGAAGGTATTTTCGGCCTCCTGTTTTTCGTAACCTTCCATGGCCTGCGGTGCCCGGTCCGGTGCATTGATGGACGCCGTGACAATGCTGTGGCCCAGAGCGCGCAGGCCCTGAATTTCACGCAGGATGAAGGTGTGGGAAATCGCCGGATAGCGACTGACCAGGTAGGCCATGGGTGGGGGAGAGCTGGTCATGATCTTTGCACTTTCAGGAAGATGTCGGCGGCGTCGGGCGCAGGACTCGGGCGGGCACGCCGCCGACGATCTGCTGCGCGGCAACCGGTTTGGTGACGACAGCATTGGCGCCGACCACGCTGTTGGCGCCGATGCTCGCACCCACCAGCACACTGGCGCCGCGGCCAATCCAGACATTAGGCCCGATCTCGATCGCCTCGCTGGTGTGACCGCTGTCGCGGATGGAGGTCGCATCCAGTTTGTGATTGGCATCGCGAATGCTGGCGTATTCACCCACCATGCAACCCTGGCCCAGAGCCACCCGATCAAAGGCGACGATGTGAACGCCGCGCGAGAGCACCACGCCGTCGCCGATCGTGATGGAACCTGCGCCCTGCGTCTCAAGGTAGACACCGGGGTAAATCAGTGCGCCGCGACCGAAGTGGATGTTGCGCGTGCCATGCAGTTCGACGCTGCCCATGATGACGTTGCTGGGGTCAAGCGCCCGGCCAATGCCTTCCTGCAGACAGGCCAGACTCCAGAGCCTGCGCCCGCGCTGCAGCAGCACGCGGTGAACCCAGGCCAGTGGCGAGAGCAAGCTGACCAGCACTGACTTGACGCTGATGCGGCTGGCAACTGCATCCTGCTTGTAGTCCACCAGCGCGATTTCTGAATTCTGGCGCGCGGCCTGGCGCCACTTGAACTGCCCGAACAGCGCCGGAATTTTCTGAAAATGGGCATGCACAGCGTATTGCGCGCACAAGGTCCACTGCCCGGGTGCTTTCCAGGCGCAGCGCAGCGCCGTACGAAGCAGGTAAATCAAGGCCAGCGCCACCAGCGTCAGTGCCAGCGCGGGCGACCACCACAGGGCGCCAAGCAACAGCATCGGTGACGCGCAAAACAGCAGGCCATGGTAAAAATCGCGCCGCGATTCATGCTGCCAAAGCACATCGCCGCGCAGGCGCATGCGCTGCGCCACTTCGGCGTAGGCAATGCCGGAGCGGTAGGCACGCAGCCAGTAAGCGCGCAAGGAATTGACCGCCAGGTCATGCTGGGTCATCGGCGCGTCGATGTGCTCAATCTGCCAGCCTGCTGCGCGCAGGCGGGCACACAGTTCCGGCTCTTCACCGGCTTTCAGGCTCGGATCGAACCCATCCACCTGCGCCAGTGCGGCACGGCGCACCAGGACGTCGCCGCCAAAGTAAAGGGTGCGACCGGTGGGGTAAACCCAGTCCAGGTCCAGCACCTTGGTATAGATCGACTGCTGCGGGCGCGACTCACGCCGGTGGCCCCAGGCCGCGCACAGTGAAGCGTCGGCCAGCGTGGACAGAGCACGGCTCACAAACTCGGGGTGCAGTTCGGTATCGCCGTCAAGGAACAGCACATACTCGCCACGCGCCGCTTGCCAGCCCAGGTTGCGCGCCTTGGCAGCACAGGGGCTGGCATCATCCAGAACAATGACCTGTGCACCCAGGGCTTGGGCGTTGGCAATGCTTTGATCGGTTGAGCGGGAATCAACATAGATCAGTTCATGCTGCGTGTCACCCCAGTGGGACTGTTGCACGGACAGAAGGCAGCGTTGCAGACGAGCGCCCTCGTTGCGGCCGATCACGACTACCGAGACGTCGATTTGAGTGTGATTTTGATGACGCATTTACTTGACCAGCGTATTGATGGTCGTGCCGAAAGTCAGGACCGATATGAAGGGCGATATTTGACGCACGAAATAGCCGAAATCCGCAACCTTGCTCTTTGGAACGAAGATCACATCACCGTCTTCCAGCGAGTAGTTGACCTTGCGCGAGACATCAACCAGGTCATTGAAGGCGATGACTTCAACCTGCTTCGCGCCGGCCCGATAGATCCCGATCTGCTCGGGCGCCGCGTCTTCATTCGGGCCACCGGCCTGCGCCAGCACATCGAGCAGTGTCATGCGCGGCGTCAGGCGGTAGGAGCCGGGCCTGGAAACCGAGCCGAGCACATAGACCGAGGTGTCGGAGGAATCGGGGATGAAGACGATGTCGCCCTTTTTCATGCGCATGTTGTAGGCGGGGTCGCCATTGAGCAAGGCCTTGAGGTCAACCCAGATCAGCTTGTCGCGCCCGCGCATGATGGCGCAACGCGTCAGCGAGGCCTGCTTGTCCAGCAGCGGCATGGCACCGGCGCTGGCCAGCACTTCGGCCAGGGTTGGCGCAGAGGCAAACTTCTGCATGCCGGCGCGCTCGACCCGGCCCAGCACCGTGACCTGATTCGAGGTGTACTGATCGATCGCCAGATTGGCAAGCGGCTCGGTGAAAAACTGGTGCAGTCCCTTGTCGATCACCTGCAGCGCTGCCTCGCGCGTGAGTTCATTGACGAACACATCGCCCAGCAAGGGAACGGTAATGTTGCCATCGGGTCCGACCACATGCGTGCCGCTGACCTCGGCGCGGCCAAAGACGGTGAGCTTGAGCACATCGCCACTGCCGATGCGGTAAACCGGATTGACCGTTTCCTCAAGCAGGGCCAGGTCTTCCTTTGACAGCAGCGTCGCCGTAGCCGGTTTTTCGATGGGTTTGAAATTGGGGTTCTGGCCTGTTGCGTCAGCACTGGAGCGCAAGCCGGCAGCTGACCCCGCGCAAGCAACCAGCAATACACTGAGGCAGAGCAAAAGCAGACCGGACAAGGCGTGCGCAACAGATTGGAATTTCATGAGCTCCGATGCTAAAGACCTCAGAAAAAACAGCGTGACAGAAGTGTGAACTGAATGTGATGGGGCCCGCAGTCGTCAGCCCGTACGCCGCTTGTCATCCCGGACTTTTATCCCGCACGCCACTTGTCGTCCCGGATTGTCATCCCGGACTCCGATCCGGGATCCATGCCACACGAGTCATGGATTGCGGATCAAGTCCGCAATGACAAGTCACGGCGAGCACCCACGCGCTTGACCAGGCGAATGCT